>NZ_JALCZL010000002.1:0-159429 GCF_039667035.1 Sulfurimonas sp. NWX79 | reverse complement strand
CTCCTTTCAAAAAAGATGAAATGGAGTCTATCAAAAATTAATTTGATTTTTTAAGGTTTGTGTTTAAAAAGTAACTTTTAACTCACTTCCTTTAGTGCCAATTTTAGCAGTTCGTTTGACAGTCATCCTCATATGGAATATAAAAAACGTTTGGGTTCAAAAATATACTCACGAGAGAGTTTTTTAAAACGATGGGTTAAAGCTACAAAAGATCAAAAAAGAAAGGAGTTATAAAATGAATGACACAACAGATATTACAACTTTAACAATTAGAATAGGAATCTTTTTAGTAATTGCGGGGATTTTTTTCTTTGTTCTAAAATCTAAGAAGGGTTAAAGAGGATCTTTAATCCTCTTTAATGATATTGTCAAGATACTCAAAAAGCTCTAACGATGCTTCTTCTGCATCTTTAAAGAGTGCAATAATCTCATCAATATCTCTACTGTCAAGTTTTTGCATCGCTTTAGCAATGGCATCATGCACTTGTTTATGTGGTACTTCAATAGATTGGAATGCATTTGTTTTACCAAAATGCCCTTTCCCCTCTTCTGCATACCATTTTCCTAACCTACAGCTATTATGGTCTGTCAGTTGGAAATTGAGTTTTCCTTCAAGCATTGACGAATAAGCATTGTTTTTATAAACCATATGATCAAGTTTTGCCATATTTGCAAAGAGTTCATGACCAATGATTTCGTTATCTTTTGTAATCACTTTACTATTTTCAATAAGTTGAGAGAGTATCTCTACAAACTCATCAAGTGTCTGTTGCGATTCTACTGAATGCTCTTCAATTTTTTCACTGTTTTCACTCATACTCATAGAGTTTTGTTTAAGTACACTGATATTCGCTTCTACTTCACTTGTCGCTTTTTGCGTACGTTCTGCTAGTTTTCTTACTTCATCTGCAACAACGGCAAAACCACGTCCATGTTCACCTGCACGCGCAGCTTCTATGGCAGCATTGAGCGCTAAGAGATTTGTCTGGTCAGAAATATCTTTAATAAGAGAGATGACATTGAAAATCTCTTCTACATTTGAGTTAAGCTCTTCAGCGGAGTGTCTTGACTCACTTATCATCTCTGTAATATTGTTGATAGCCTGTTTAATATTACCTGTTGATTCTGTAACCTCTAAAATAACCTCTGAAGTTTTTGCATTGAGTTCATTTGCCTGATTCACACTCTCAACACTTTTTTCCATACTTCTACGTAAGTTATCTGCATTTTTAACAGCACCACCTATCATTTCAGAAGAGAGTGCCAATGTCAGTTTATTGTTCTCTACAACCGATTCAGCTACTTTAGCGGCCTCTTCAGCTTTCTTAGCTTCTTCTTGTGCATCGAGTGCAATTTTTTCTACCTTATCTAAGAAAGCATTGAAACTTTTACTTGCACGCCCAAGTTCATCATTACTTTTTACCGGTAAACGTTTGCTAAGATCTGCATCACCTTGTGCTAGTTCACTTACCACATTATCAAGGTTGAGTATTGGTTCTGTTACAGATTTTTTAATAATAAGTAATAAGAAGAGAAGCATTAGCAAGTCAAAAAAGGCTATAATATAGACCTGTTTTTGCAGAGACTCTTCTGACTGAGATATGACACTGTTAACATTTTCAATATTTTCACCGATAACTGCGTAAGCAACAACTTTACCTGAAAAATCTTTTATAGCTTTAGAGACTAGAAAATATTTATCTGTAATCTGAAAACCATCTACTTTATCAATTTGTGCATTTTTAAGATTGTTGAGGAAGTCGTTATCCACTACATTCTTTTTTACTGCCAATGTATAGTTGCCGATCTTTGGAGCATCTTTTAGTTTCGTAGCGATAGGAAGAAACTCATTTTTCATAACAATGACTATCTCGTAACCATTGACCTTTCTTGCTGTTTTTACAATTGAGTTGAGCCCTTGCATAAACTCTACAGAACCTAAATATTTACCATCGACAATAACAGGTGATAAACCTCGTAGAACAAGCCCGGCACGACCAAGTTCAATGGCAACTATCGGTTTTTTGTCTTTTTTTACTGCTACTATCGTATTTCTAAATCCACTTAGGTCATCACCAAATTTTTTAGGCTTCCAGGCACGTAAAAAACTGTGAATATTAGCATCATGAATATGTACTTTGATGTTTTTATAGTTCGTGTATGTCTTGAACTCTTCAGAGAGCGATTTGAGTCCATCGATTGCAATCTCTCTGTTGTTCTCTAACAGTGCACGAATAACACTGTAGTTCTTAGAGATATTGATCGCATTGGTTAATCCTATATCTCTTTTGCCGCGCATTAATTCTGCATATGTAGACTCTAGAGAGTTTTTCTCTTTTGAATACACATCATTTGTCAACTCATCTATTGAATATAAATAATTAATTAAGATTATTAACAAGCCTATGACAATAGAAACAATGAGCGGAATGTGTATCTTTTTGCTAATTGAAATAGATTTAAAGTCCATATCTCTCCCCCTTTTTATACTTTCACCACTAATTTTATACTAATTTTATAAAATTAGTGGTGAAAATAATTATTTATACATGCAAAAGAACAACCTTTACTAGGTTATTCTTTTCTAGATGCTATTTTAACTCTCCGTTTCCATAATGTTCAAAAAGATAATCTGTAACAATTTTTGCATCTTCTTTAGGGATAGGTGCTTTAAAATGAGTGATCATTTTATCAACTTTCTTTTTCCAAAAAAGACGTGATTGAGGACCTTGATTAATAATATACCCAAATGAGTGACACATAAGACAATTTGCCTGCACTGCATCAAACCCTTTTCCCATTTTAATCTGATATGCAATATATGGAACTTCAACATCACCTTTTACCTGTGCAAAAAGTGAACCTACTGACAACATAACTAATAATAATATTTTATTCATTCTTTTTTTCCTTATACAACTTCTACTGTAACTTCATCTATGCCGTTATATTTATAACCGCCATGATTCCATCCGATATCTTTTGCAAATGGTTGTTCCTTACCTAAACGGTTTACAGCTTTTGCCATAAATGTAACTTTTCCATATTTAGTAGGTTTAAAAGCATATCTGAATTCAGTATAAGCATAACGTCCATTTTCTTGTTTTAGTTCTGCTTTGTCCCAACTCTTGCCACCATCAGTAGATATATAAACATCTTTGATACCTGTTCCATCATCAAACGCAACACCACGAACAACAACATGAGAGTTATGATATACCTTCATACCGTTTTCAGGGTATCCGATAACTGATTTTACATTCATTGTAGTAATAGGTTTTGTTGGCTTAAACTTATGTTCTGGAGTTTCACTTTCAGTTTTGTTGTCTGGCACACGATACGCAACATCCATAAAAAAGAGTGATTTATACTTGTTTGTAACAGTGATATTACTAAGCATTTTTACCCAGCTGTCTGAGTAATATCCCGGAATAACCAAACGAAGCGGATACCCATTCAAGTATGGAAGATCTTCACCATTCATTTCATATGCAACGATAACATGGTCATCTAGCTCTTCCATCTCTAATTCACGAACAAAGTTCGGTGTTTCATAATAAGCCGCATTGTCCTTTCCGTTAAATCCGATCCAGTGTGCATCTTTTTTAAGACCTGCTTTATGTAAAAGGTCACGGAGTCTTACCCCTTTCCATTTAGCACAACCCATAGCACCACTTCCCCACTGGATACCACCGGCAATAGGTGTGAATGCAGAACGACTGTTACCACCACACTGCAGTACGGCAGTAACTTCAACTTGTTCAAAATCCTCTTTTAACTCTTTTAAAGAAATCTCTAACTCTTTTTCTACAAGTCCATTGATTTTAATAGTATATTTGTCTGGGTCTATATGTGTAGGAATATCCGGAAGGTGCCAACGCACAAAAAATTCATCATTCTCTGTAATACCTCTTGCAAACGTGCTTCTTGGTGATTCTAAAAGTGGTGGTCTGTCAGAATATGTAATAAGCGGTCGTTTCTCAGGGAATGCCATATCTGATACTTTTCTGCTGTCTATTGGTTGATGTGTTTCGCCAGCAGATAAAGTAGTAGATGATCCTAAAACTGCTGCAGATGCAACAATAGAAGTCTTTAAAAACTCTCTTCTCTTCATAAGTTTTCCTTATAACTTTTAAATATAGCTCTTATTATATCAATTTATGTTTAAACATAATTAAATAGTAGAAACTAGCACTATTTTGCCTTGTAATATTTACCTGTAATTGGCTTGTCTACAACTCCTTGCGCAGAAATAAATTTGATAGGAAGAGACTCTGTCTTTAATGTTCTCACTGCTTTAAATACTGCAAAGTGAAGATGCGGTCCATTTGTATAACCTGTATTTCCTGAATATCCCAAAGCACTGCCTCTATCTACTCTCTCTCCGACACTTACAAGCACGCCACCTTTTTTTAGATGATAATATGTTCCGAATGTTCCATCATCATGAAGGACAATAACATAATTACCATATTTTGCAAAAGCTTTCGAAAAGCCTTTTTTGTTGGAGTCATCTTTTGTTTTTACAACAATACCACCTCGTGCAGCATAGATTTTTGTACCAATATCCATCTTAAAATCCACTGCATACTCCGAGTGCTCTTTATGAGTGCTCTTTCCATGAAAACCTTGAGAGACCATATGTGACTCCCCTACTCTAAAGGGAAGCCTATAAAGATACTTCTTATCTGGTCTGACATCTTTTGAACCGATTATCCAATTATATTGAAATGAATAACGTGCATTTGCAGCTCTATAATACAAGCGGGCATAGCGCATTTTTGATTTTGCTTTAATGACAAAGAGAGAATCTTTGTAACGTGACTCTTGAATATTTTTGTATTGTGATTTGACTTTAATGGTTACATCATAAAAGTTTGTATTGGTAAAAAAGATATCTACATACTTTTTGTACTTTTTTGTTGTTGCATAGACATCTTTATATGTAGAATAACTCTCTTTTTGTGAGCTAAAGCGTGATGATTTTGTTTGGTTGAAAAATTCCTGCGATGTTGCATTTAAAAGCTCTTTCTCTTGTATAAAATGCTCAAGAAATTTGCTTTTTTTCTTATCTTTATGTTGTTTATAGTATCTAATTGCACGCTCACGCAAGGAGTTTGGCCCAAGCAGTGTTTCTAGATTGTATGATGTCAGTTTGATGAAATCCTCATAATCATCATCTTCTATTGCTTTTATAATTTCACGGTGCAAAAGATATATCAGATAATCATACTCTTTTTGAAGCTCACGCAATGCTTTTAAATAGGCAAGTTTTTCTACTTTAATTTCACTTTTATCTACTGAGAACCCTTGCTCTTTTAAAGCTTTGCTTTTTCTTTGAAATGAGACTATCTCTTTTTGTATAAGTGGCATATTTGAGAAGTGTGAGAGCTGACTGGAAGCTTTGTAAAGTGGTGTACCCAAAGAAGCAAAAGTTTTTGGGTACTCACCAGCATAGAGAGAAGTTAATAAAAGTAGAAAAACAAAGAGTGTTCTAATGCTGTGTGACATACTTTGGTATCAGACTTTTTATCTTTTTATAAATCTTATCAAAATCAGTTGAGTACACACGTGTATGTCCAATGGAAGTAATGAAGTTCGTATCTCTCTCCCAACGAGGTACAAGATGCATATGAATATGCTCTGCAATACCCGCACCTGCAGCTGCACCCAAGTTCATCCCGATGTTTACACCTCGGGCATTAAGACCTTCTTTTAAAAGCTTTACCCCCTGCTGTGCTAAAGCCGACATATGCAGCCATATCTCACTTGGCAATGCTTCTAGTTTATCTGTATGTACATTTGGAATAATCATAAAATGTCCAGGGGTGTAAGGATACTTGTTCATCACCATAAAACAGTGCTCATCACGGTAAAGCACATGCAGTTTTTCATCATCATCTTTGTGAGAGATGATATGGCAAAACACACACCCTTCTATCTTCTCACCTGCAACATATTCATCACGCCACGGAGCATACAAAATATCATTCATCTTCTCTTCCTTATATAAATGCAAATACTAAGTCTGGGAACATTATAACAAGACCAAGTCCTAAAAGCTGTAAAAGAATGAAAGGGATGATTCCTTTGTAGATATCCATCGTCGTTATACTGTTACCCGCTGCACCTTTTAGAAAAAAGAGCGAGAGTCCAAAAGGCGGTGTCAAAAAGGATGCTTGCAGATTCATAGCAATAAGTACTGCAAACCAGATAGGATCAATCCCAAAAGCATCCATAACAGGAACGAGAATCGGCACAATAATAAAACTGATCTCGATAAAGTCAATGAAAAAGCCAAGTACAAAAATGGCAAGCATTGCTACACCGATAAACACCCACACATCACCGATATCATGAGAGAAAAACTCTAATATCAAATCAGTTCCGCCAAGTTCATTAAAGACAAGGCTAAAAGTCGTTGCACCGATGAGTATCATAAAAATCATACCTGAGAGCTTCATTGTCTCAAAGAGTGCATACTTTATCATCTCAAAGTTCAGTGTTTTATTGAGCGCTGAGAGCAGTACACCACCTACAACACCAAAAGCGGCTGATTCTGTCGGAGAAGCGATTCCTGCAAAGATACTTCCAAGCACGGCTACCATTAACAGCAGTGGCGGAATGATGGTAAAAAGAAGCGCTACTATACTTATTTTTTCTTCACTGATAATTGCAGGAGCATCCTCTTTGTTGATAAATGCACGAATGAGGATATACATAATATAAAGTCCTACAAGTGTTAGTCCCGGAAGCACTGCTCCCATAAAAAGCTCACCCACACTCACACTCATAACATCACCCAAAACAATTAAGATAATTGAAGGTGGAATAATCTGCCCAAGCGTTCCACTTGCTGCAATAGTCCCTGATGCCAAACCTTTGTTATAGCCTGCTTGCAGCATCAAAGGAAGGGCTATAACACTCATCATAACTACACTTGCTGAGACTATTCCAGTTGAAGCTGCAAGTATTGCACCCACTAAAACAACACTCACACCAAGCCCACCTCTTACACCTTTAAAGAGTGAGCTCATTGACATCAACAGTTTTTCAGCCATTCCGGATTTTTCAAGAATTAAACCCATCATAATAAAAAGTGGAACTGCCATCAGTGTTGTGTTGCCCATAATTCCATAGATACGAAACGGCAGAATATTAAAGACTTCAAAACCAACATCTGGAGTGAAGAATGCAAACATCATCGCCACTCCACCAAAAGCAAAAGCAACCGGTACACCAAACAGTAATAACAAAAGAGCCACACAAAACATTATAAGTGCTATCATAGTGACTTCCATCTTCTAATGTCACTTACAAGCTCTTTAAAAGCCTGCAGTGCCAAAAGGAAAAATGCCAAAGGCATCAAAGATTTTACAATCCAGCGATATTTGAGCCCTCCCGGGTCTGAAGAAGCCTCATGCTGCAGATAACTCATCTCCACAAAACCAATACCAATGTAGATAATCAAAAAAGAGAGCGGTAAAACAAAAAATATAAAAGAGAAGATATTAATGAGTGCTTTTGTCTTTGGTGAAAATTTCTCATAAAAGATATCAACTCTCACGTGAGCATTGTTTCGTAAAGTATATGCAATACTCAAAAGAATTACAACATCAAAAAAGTGCCATTCAAGTTCCTGAAGCGCTGTTGATCCTTCTGAAAACAAGTACCTGCTTGTCGCATCGTAAACAACCAAAACAACTAACAGTGCCAAGATAAAAGCTGTCAAATATGCTGTATATTTTGTAATGCTGTCTATAAATTTCATACCCACTCTTTTAAAAATATTATTTTCGATATATTAAATGAAATTCGGTGCATCATTTGCAAAGAGTATAATATCTCCTGCTTTTGTCTGATTTGCTAGGAGTTCTGTCAAAGTAGATTTATCTGAAAGCATAATTTTATTTTTGACTTTCAGATGTTTCTTAAAAAGCTCTGCATTGAGTGAACCTGTAACGATGACAATATCAAAAACCTCATTAATGGCTTCAATCAGCTTGAGATTGAGTTCATTCCTGCTCTCTACAAGTCCTGGAGTAACAATTACTTTGCGACCTTCATGTGTTGCACAAAGACGAATAGCTTCCAACATTCCATCAATGTTTCCATTATAGCCATCATCCAAGATGATTTTCCCACCTGCTTTTATAAGCTGCAGACGATGTTCAACAGATTCAAGCTTTTTTACAGCTTTGACTATCTCTTCATTGCTCAGTCCAAAATCTTTGGCGATACGAACAGCTACAGCGATATTCATCGTCTGAAAACTACCCAATATATCAGTATGCAGTTCTAAAACTTCATCATCGATCTTTAATTTAAAGTCACTCCCCTCTAACGTTGCATTGACATCTTGTATCTCATCACCGAAAAATGTCACTTTATCATGAGACTCATCTGTTACAGATGTATGGATGTAAGCACGTTCAAGTCTAGGTGATTGCATAATCTCTAACTTCGTTCGTACTATATTGTCCAAAGTTTTAAAATACTCGATATGTGCTTCACCTACACGTCCGACAACCACAGTCTGTGGCTCTAAAAAGGTTGTAATCTCATAGATATCACCTCTCTCACGTGCCCCTGCTTCACAGACATAGACCTCTACATCCTCACGGAGATTGTTATTGACATCAGCTATGATACCGCCAATAGTATTGACACTTCTTGGTGTCGCATAGACATTGTACTTTGCACTTAAGATCTGTGTTACAAAGTTTTTGATACTTGTTTTGCCATAACTCCCTGTTATGCAGATAATTTGCAAGTCCTTCATACTTTGAAGCTTCTTCTTTGCCTCTTTTTTATAGACTTTGAACAAAAATTTCTCTATCAGTGTTGAACCGATATAGGCTACGGCCAGAGGCATCATTACACCATAGATATTACACGCTTCTTTTAAAGTACATAAAACATCTTGAAAAAGTGTGAGTGATACAAGCAGAATTAAAAAGCGTTTGACACGCCAGGTAAGTACTAACTTTTTATCAAGTCTTTTGTACCATATGACAATAGCAGGAATAATAGCGAAAATAAAAAAGATGGTAAAGAACTTGTCTGTAGTATAGTAAGCTATCAAAGGGATGATAAAGTACAGAATGTGCCAATGTGGCTTATGATGTTTAAAAAGTACACGTTCTAGTTTATAGTCATACCATTGCAGATTGGTAATGAGATACCAACCCAAAAGAGTAACAAAGACTACATTGACAACAAAGGCTATAAAAGTCTCATAACTCTCCATCTAGTGTCCTAAACTTTTCAAAAATTCTGTTTCTATCTTTTTAGAGATATCTGCAGCATACTTCATAAAAAAGTAGTGATCTCCATCATACACTTCAAGTGTTGAGTCTTTGATAAGCTCATTTATCTTCTTTGCAGAGCTTAATGGTGTTGCACTGTCTTCTTTACCCCAAAAAAGAAGTGCTCTTCCCTCATACTTGGAAAATTCATCAGAAAAATCGTCATTGACAACATTTTTAAAGGTCTGGTACATATATTCACTCAGCTCTTTTGCATCATCGGCAACAAATAAAGAACGAAATTTTGAAAGGCCTAGAAGTTTAAAAAGTTTAAAAAGTGCAATTTTTGCTTTGATCTTGAGTGGTTTTTCAACATAGATACCGGCACTTGCAACCAAGACCAGTATTTTAGGCTCCAGTACAAGTGCAACTTTACCGCCAAAAGAGTGTCCCATAATGATATCTTTTTGCGCATTGATATGAATCATAAAGAGCTCTACGATTCGCGCCACATCTGCAGTTGTCAGTGCCATAGAACATGTTGAGTTCCCAAATCCAGGAAGGTCAATGTAGATATGACGAAATCCATCCATATAGCTTGAAAAACTCTGTTTCATCAGGTTTTTATTACTTCCCCAACCATGCAGAATGATTAAATCAATCTGTGCTTCAGGATTTACAATCTCATAACTTATATCAAATGTATGTTGTTTGTACTGGATGGACTTTAGCGCCATTACTTCCCTTTTGCTTTAGAAATTGAATGAATATACTCATAAGAGGCTTTTACTCTCTTTGCGTGAGGCAAAGAGAGACTTAGAGACTCTATGGCTTTTGCAAAGTCTTCAAAGAGATAGTTTGCCATTGAACCCGGAATAGGATTAATCTCATTAAGCAATACCTCATCATTATGAACAAAGAAGTCACAACGAATAAGTGCTCCTTCAAAAAGCCCGCGATAGACTCTGTCAAAATTTGCTTTGAGTTTTACTTCTAGTTCTTCAGAGATATCCGCCTTTAAAACCTGCTCAGAGCGTGAAAAGTCCATATACTTTTTATCAAAGTCCAAAAACTCCTCTTTATGAGGTTCTTCAACGATGGAGTAATGCATCACTCCATCAGCCATATAACCTGCCAAATTATACTCTTTGACACCTTCTAAAAACGGCTCAATCAGAACAACCGTATCAAACTCAAAAGCAACATCAAGTGCATAATCAAGTTCACTCTCATCTTTGACTATGCTAACACCGATTGAGCTGCCAAGACGTGAAGGCTTTACAATGATAGGATAGGAGATAGAGATATTACTCAGTTCATCTTTATGCGCCACCTCATAACGAACAGTTTTTACACCTATTGCTTCACATAGATACTTTGTATAGCGTTTGTCATAAGAAAAAGTACATGCATCTACACGTGGACCGATGTATTTAATAGCATAAAAATCTAAAAGTGCAGCGATTGTTCCATCTTCACCATCAGCGCCATGAATCAGATTTAATACCACATTATTATGTTCTACACTAGAACCGAACATTCCTTTTTTCTGCTGTATGAATGCACCCTGCGTGAGTGTGAGTTGTGGCATCTTTTTATGCTCACCTTTTGAAAAAGTAACTGCTTTCATTTTTGAAGGCTCTATAAGATAAAAAGTGTGGTCACTGTCACAGAAGATAAAACTCAAATCAAAATCTGTAAGTTTCTCCTTGAGTGTAATTGCACTCACAATACTTATCTCATGTTCAAAACTCGCTCCGCCAAATAAAATTGTTAATTTCAATATACGATTCCTTCTTAAATTGTTTGTAATAACTTTAAAGCACCTTTTACTAGAGAAGCCGTATCTTCCCCTTCACATGCTGCAAGTGCTTTTGATATTTTCTCTTTTTTAAATCCAAGTGCTTCCAGTGCCTCACTTGCTTCATTATATGCAGCCGAAGCATTTGGTGTTGCAGGTGTACCACTAAGTATCTCTGCATCAAAACCATTGAGTTCAACTAAAATGCGCCCTGCACTCTTTGGTCCGATTCCCGGAACTTTTTGTACAGCTTTGACATCTTTATTACCAAGCACCGTTGCAAACTGTGCAGGCGTATATGTTGAGCAGATCGCCATTGCCACTTTTGGCCCTACCCCGTTAATCTTGATCAATCTTGCAAAAAGCTTCTTCTCATTCATATCCATAAAGCCATAGAGCAGATTTGCATCTTCACGGATTATCTGCGTAGTAAAAAGTGAAACTTTCTCATTTTCTAGTGCAGAAAAAGTATGCAATGATATAAAAACTTCATAAACAACTCCATTTACATTTATATGCACAAACGAAGGCTCTTTATAAACTACATCTCCATTAAGTCCTACTATCATCTTCTTCTACTTACCCTTCTTCAGCTACAGGGCGAATTGCATACTCGCCATCATTTAACTCTACCAAACCAAATACTTTTTCACTTGAACCTTCAAGTGGCTTATAGACAAGTTCGATCGGGGGATCAACAAGTCTGAATTTTATCTCATTGTAACCAATCCACTTGTCTCTGTTAATAATTCTCGCATCCATAATATTATCTTGAAATGAAGCTGTACGTGTTGTTAAAAGATTCAACTTCTCTTGTTTGAGGGTATATTCATCTTTAAGCTCTTTAAGACGTTGCTGCATATTCTGGAACTGTTTATATTTTTTGACAAAGCTCTCCGGCATTTTCACATTGTTCTTTTGATAATGGAGTAATCTCTTTTTAATTTCCAAAAAGACTTTCGTTCCATTTTTAATTAAACTCGTATATTTTTCTATCTCTTTTTTCAGCTCTCGTATACGAAGTTCCAACTCTTTTATCTGTTCTTCATTGTCTTCGACTGAGTTTTGTATATCACGACTTAAAAGCGGATCAATCGTAAAAACGTTTTCACTTCCCAGCATCTTTTTTATCTCGATTGTATTTGATGCTGTTGCTTTTACATGCGATGCACAGATACCTATCTCGACCTCTTTGGCTCGGATGATACCGCCTATTGCCTGTGCAACCTCTACAACTTCACCCTCTACTTGACCATGCTCTAGTCTTGTTATATGGATATTTTTACCGTACGCTTTTCCTTTATGGACATTGATCTCCAACTCATCTGCAATGACCGTTGCTGCTTTATGCGTCTGTCCGCCTATACTTGCCTTTTTAGCGATTACTTTTGCATTAGATCCAACATTTCCATCTATCTCTATCTCTGTTACTTCGACTGTCATTCCAGAACCAACAGCATCTTTGATAGCATCTGTCTCTTTGACCGTAATATTTACCTCTGAATCTACACCACTGTCAATCGAACCTGTTGTCTTAAAACTAATAGCATCGACATCCACCTCTTTTTTGATAACATAGGTATTGTCTTCAAAAGCGATGTAGCCATTTTCATTGGCATAATATTTTATAGAGTCTTCATCTTCGACTACTTTAATATTTTCACTCACTTTAAAATTTGGCTCATGTGCTACAATCGGCTCTTTTGGTTCCATATACTCACCACGACAGTTTCGTCCCGGTTTTCCCATTTTGGCCTTGACATACTCTATAAGCAGCTGCCCTTTTTGTACACTCTGGATAAATCCACGTGAGGCATAGTCTACACGCTCATTCTCTTCAACTTCTTTAGAGTCTTCATAATGAAGTATCAACTCATCGTTTCTCGTTACCGTCGGCTCATATGCTTCAGCGATAAGATGTGTTTCACTCTGTTCAAACTCCAGTTTTTCAGCAATCCTCACGCGGGCAGATATCTTGGAGGCGACACCCTCAACCATAGCATCAAACATATAGACCAAAATTCCTGCTCGAATTTTCTTACGATTTATCATATCAATCAGATCTTGCTCAAAATGAGGAACATAATCAACTTTTGACCCTTGTGCAATGCTAAGATAGACTTTACACTTTGTTGCATTGGCACCTACGGCTAGTTTTAAGTTGCTATAGTGGTCATCTTTGGAAGCTTTTTTTGAAAAAACTTCTATCTCATAGGTCTGTTTAATCTGGAAAAATGGGTTTAGCAGAAGGGATTCATCGTGAAAGTTTTGTGACTCCTCTTTTGATATCTCCTCCCACTCTGTCTCTCTGTTCTCTTCAGAAATCAAGCGCGTATAGGTTTGGACATCCAGCAGATTAAAATCTAAGAGTTCCGGCTCCATCTCATAGGATTTTGCTATTTTAAAAAGCTCTTTTGCGACATTTTGTGTACGTACAACCGTAGGACGTACTTTTTTGATTGCAGGTGTCTTTTTACTTGAGCCAAAGAGTGCCATTACTTATCCAGATATTTTAGTTTAGGAGAGATTTTAACGAAACTTTTGTTAAAATCTCGTAAAAGTTATATTTTATGTAAAAGAAGCCCATGTTTAGAGCAATTTTCACCAATAGTTTTGGTATTTTATTTTCACGTATCTTAGGATTTTTCAGAGACCTTTTGACCGCTTCCGTTCTTGGTGCCTCTGTTTACAGTGATATATTTTTCATTGCCTTTAAACTCCCAAATCTCTTTCGCCGCATCTTTGCCGAAGGCGCTTTCACGCAGGTCTTTCTGCCTGCCTATGCAAAAAGCAGACATAAAGCTGTTTTTTCGATTCATATTTTTGTAGTTTTTCTTAGCATCATTTTACTCATCACCCTTTTGGTAAACATCGTTCCTGAACTTTTTACAAAAGCCGTTGCTAGCGGTTTTAATGCTCGTACCATAGAGATGGCGGCACCTTTTGTTTCCATAAACTTCTGGTATCTGCCACTTATCTTTTGTGTTACCTTTTTAGCGGCTATGCTACAGTATAAGCATCACTTTGCAACAACGGCATTTGCAACAGCACTCCTGAATCTCTCTTTAATTGCTGCGCTGCTTTTGGCACGTGAAAAAACAAAAAGTGAAATTGTCTATTATCTTAGTTTTGGTGTTGTTATCGGTGGAGGACTGCAGCTCTTCGTCCATCTCATCGCCATCTATAAACTAGGTCTTTGGAGATTGCTTTTTGGTGGTTTTAAGTACCTGCATGAGAAGTCCATCCTTATCAAAGAAGATACAAAGAAATTTAAAAAGAACTTTTTTCCTGCAATCTGGGGAAATTCAACAGCACAGATTTCAGCTTTTTTAGACACATTTTTAGCCTCTTTCTTAGCAACTGGAAGCATCTCGTATCTCTACTATGCAAATCGCATCTTCCAACTTCCTTTGGCACTCTTTGCCATTGCCACCTCTGTTGCCCTTTTTCCACGAGTGGCACGTTATTTAAAAAATGCAGATGAAGAAAAAGCGCTCCAAAATCTAGGACGTGCATTTTGGTTTTTAACTTTTTTACTTGTTGCAAGTACTTTAGGCGGCATTATTCTCTCAAAGGAGATTGTTACCCTGCTCTTTGAACGAGGGGCTTTTGATACGCTCGATACACAAAACACCTCTCTTGTTTTAATGATGTACCTCATAGGACTACTGCCTTTTGGTCTGCAAAAACTCTTTGTTTTATGGCTCTATGCAAAAGAGATGCAGCTGCGAGCTGCAAAAATTGCGACCATTTCACTTCTTGTGTATATCGTTTTTGCGCTTACTTTCATTGCTCCTTTTGGAGTAGCTGGTTTGGCACTGGCAAGTACGCTTGGCGGCTTTGTAAGTCTCTTTTTTACATTAAAAGTTTTTGGCTGGCAAAACTTTTTTGCTATACTTCGCTCACGTAACCTGCTCTATCTGATTGCAGGTTCCATAATTTTTACTATCCTATTAGTAATTTTCAAGGATTTTATCAGTGCATATCTATGATTCTGTACAAAAAACAAAACGCAAATTTGAACCACTCGTAGAGGGAAAAGCAACACTTTATGTCTGTGGACCTACCGTCTATGATGATGCACATCTCGGTCACGCAAAATCAGCACTCGTGTTTGATCTGCTCTCACGTGTGCTCCGTGCTAACGGCTATGAAGTGACCTATGCAAGAAACATCACAGATATTGATGATAAAATCATAAAAAAAGCGATAGAACAGAAAAAAGATATCAAAACGATTACAGATTTTTATACAGAGGCCTTTCACAAAGAGATGCAAGCCATCGGTGTAAAACGCCCCGATATCGAGCCAAAAGCAACAGAATCCCTTGATGCAATGTATGCTCTTATAGCAAAGCTCATAGAGAGTGGTCATGCCTATCAGACAAGTGATGGCGATGTCTATTTTGATACAAAAAGTGACAGTGAATACCTCACACTCTCTCACAGAGTCCAGGATGAAGATGAACGTCAAGAGCGCGTTGAGAGTTCAAAAGAGAAGAAAAACCCTGCTGATTTTGCACTCTGGAAATCTGTAAAAGATGACTCTGTAACTTTTGACTCCCCTTTTGGAAAAGGTCGTCCAGGGTGGCACTTGGAGTGTTCTGCGATGATTGAAAAACATCTGGCATACAAAGACAAGCCTTATGCTATAGACATTCACGGAGGTGGTGCAGACCTGCTCTTTCCTCACCATGAAAATGAAGCGGCACAAACTCGCTGTGCAACAAAACATGAACTTGCGAACTACTGGATGCATAACGGCTTTGTCAACATAAATGGCGAGAAGATGAGTAAGAGTCTTGGCAACAGTTTTTTCCTTAAAGATGCCCTGCGTGAGTATGATGGAGAGGTACTTCGTTTCTATCTTTTAAGTTCTCACTACCGTTCAAACTTTAATTTCAATACTGAGGACCTAGAAGCTTCAAAAAAACGGCTTGATAAGCTTTATCGACTTAAAAAACGTCTTTTTGGGCTCCCAGGTAATGAAGAAAAAACAGCTTTTGGAGAAAAACTCTTAGAAGCACTCAGTGATGACCTAAACATTTCATCGGCACTTGCACTCATTGATGCGATGATAGCAGAGGCAAATGAGACACTGGATACTCCGGGAAAACATAAGGCACTGAAAAAAGAGACGATGGCAAATCTTGGCTTTATTGAAAAAGTGCTTGGCTTTGGGGTGAAAAATCCTTATGAATATTTTCAATTCGGTGTTGATGATGCGACAAAAGCCAAACTCTCAGAGCTCATTGAAGCACGTAACGAGGCAAAAAAAGCAAAAGATTTCGAACGCTCTGATGCCCTGCGTGAGGAGATACTCTCGTATGGTGTTGGGCTTATGGATACACCTCAAGGGACCTTTTGGGAGAAGGTGTAGTTTTTGTTACGCCTACTCTTTATCTTTTTGCTTCTGGCTTCTCTGCAAGCAAAAGAGATACACCCTCACTACAAATTTAAAGCTATCGGCTATGTCAGTGACTTTATTGTAACCGATAATCGTCTTTATGCAGCAGATGATGAAGGTGTTGTCACTGTTTTTGACCTCAAGACAAAAAAGATAGTCGATACGATAATACTAGAACCTCTTACAACAGAACTGGGCGAGCTCCAGCCTGCAAGAATTTTAAGTATTGACTATCTCAATGGACAAATCCTACTTGTAAGCATTGGTAAGAACCTCTACCGTAATGTCTGGGTCTATGAAAATCACAAGCTAAACAAGATCATCTTTGAAGATGCAAAACTAAGCATAAAAGAGGCGCGTTTTATTGATAATGAGAAAATTCTCTTAGCAACTTTTGCTTCAGAGATTATTCTTTATGATATGGGTGAAAAATATAATCGCTACAAACGTCATGTTACACAAAGCACGCTTGGAGACATTACCCTCACGCAGGATAAAAAGCATATTATTATAGCAGATGAAAGTGGAGAAGCCCGTATTATCGATGTTGCTAGTTCAAAAACCCTACAGATTTTATCATCAGAGAATGTAGACAATGTTTTTCATGTCGCACACGCAAAAGGTGTCACACTCACGGCAGGTCAGGACAGACGTATCGGTGTCTATCAAAAAGGAAGAACTCCTTACCATATCAAGAGTGATTTTCTTGTTTACTGTGTTGGTATCACACCAAGTGGAAAAACCGGTATCTATAGTAGCGGTGAAGATAACAAACTCCAACTCTTCTCTATACAAACAAAGCAAAAACTACACGAACTAAGTGGACATAAAGCAGTGATAAATCAGATAAAATTTGTCAATGAAAAAGAGCTTTACAGCAGTGAAAACAGCCCCTATATTTACTACTGGAAACTGGATTAAAGGATGATTATAATGCAGGTAAAAGATATTGTAGCATTGATTGCAAAAAACACACAAACAACTAATGAGGAGTTCCAAAGGGTCTTTCACGGACGTGGTGGACTCTATGATGGCTGGAGACATCTCACTGTTGACTCCATTAACAATATTTTAAGTGTTGCGCTCTACTTTGAAGAAGAGCATGAATCAGAGCTATTAGAAGCCTTGCAAACATTTGTCAAGGAGAGTCAAAAGTTTGATACTTTTGTAGTCCAGAGACGCTACCAAAAAGGTGCACCATCAGAAGTACTTATCGGAGAGCTCCCTCAAGATCTGTATATACTTGAAAACGGTATGAAACTCAAACTCAACCTGCTTTCAAATAAAAACAATTATTACTTTCCCGATATGAAAAATGGTCGTGCTTTTGTGCGTGAGATAGCAAATGAGAAACATGTTTTAAATCTCTTCTCCTATACCTGTGCCTTTTCAGTTGCAGCAAAATTTGGAGGAGCCAAAAGTGTTGTAAATATAGACATGAGCAAAGGTGCACTTAAAGTCGGTATGGCTAACCATTCGCTCAATCAACTCAATCCAAAAGGAGTGAGTTTTCTACCGTATAACATCCTAAAATCTTTCTCAAACATTCGAAGAAAAGGTCCTTATGACCTTATCATCATCGATCCGCCAAGCTTCCAGAAAGGAAGTTTTGAGGCGACAAAAGATTATGAGAAAATCATCAAAAAACTACCACAAATTGCAAGCGATGCCTGCATACTTTTAGCCTGTCTTAACTCTCCAGAGCTAGAGAGCAATTTTTTAATAGAACTCATTGAGCAGTGGGCACCAAGCTTTAAATTTCAAAAGCGTTTACCTAATCTTACAGAGTTTGCAAGTGCCGATGAGGAAAAATCACTAAAAAATCTTATTTTTACACGTCATATCTAGTATAAGATGCTCTTTTAGAGTTTATAATCTAGTCTTTATTTTCAAATTGCTACAATCTTTTGTAATTGACAATTAAGGACTTTGCAGATGAATGTACAAAAATTTAAACTTGCCACAATGTTTTCTATCATGTTTGCAGGGGCATTTATCTTTGTATCTGCTCTCTTTTATTATTATGCTTACACACAACAGGTGAAAAATCAAAAAGAGCAACTCAAACAGCAAGCAACAACAGTACTTAATTTTGCAGATGTCCTTTTAGAATCTAGAAACGAAAAATTTTTCAGTGGTGAATCCCCTGAGACACCGCAAGTCATTCAAAATGAAGTATTTCAAAAATTCACAGAAATCTCCAAAGGAAAAGTCTTTTTCAAAGAAGCTCGTCCAAACCCTTACGATCCACTCAACCAAGCAACTCCTTATGAGGTGGAGCTAATCCAAAGATTTTCCAAAAACAGAGAGCTCAAAGAGATAGATGACACAATCAGTCATAAAGGTAAGGAGTACTTTATCTCAGCAAGACCGATTATTGCCGAAGAGAAGTGTAAAATGTGCCACCCGGACTGGACAGCAGGTAATGTAGTAGCTGTTGAAGATGTTATGATCGATTTGGAAGATTACTATAATGCTTTAAATGAGAATATTATACTGACTGTTAGTACAGGGGTTATCAACATTATCATCATTCTCTTTCTAACACATTTTCTATTTAAGAAATATGTATCCTCACGTATCAATAAACTGCTTCAACTCATTTTTAGAGTTGAAAAAGGTAATTTTGTCATTGAGGATTTAGTCAAAGATGAACCTCTTGAGAATGAAAATTCACAAAATGAGATTGACAAGCTCTTTCGACATACCAAAAAAATGGTGGATTCACTCAAGCCTGTTATTGCAAATGTCGTTACAGCGAGTAAAAATATGGCTTTTCAAGCAAGTTATAGTTATGTGAAAATTGATGATACAAACCAATATGCCAAACAACAAAGTGAGTTTGTCCACCACTCTAAAGAGCAACTTGAGAATGTACTTGATGTAAACAACAGTATGGTCTCTTCACTGGACTTACTTATGAACAACACAGAAGAGTCCAAAAAAATTGTCAGTAAAAGCAAGGAAGATGTAGACAATAGCCTTAAACAGGGGAATGAAACAGCATCAATTATGGATGAAACATCCCATAGCATCAATGATCTCAAAAGTTTTTCAGAAGAAGTATCTAAGATGACTGAAATTATTACAGATATCGCAGATGAAACGAATCTTATTGCTCTCAATGCTGCCATAGAAGCTGCACATGCAGGAGAGCATGGTCGTGGCTTTGCCGTTGTAGCGGATAAGATTCGAGAACTCGCCGAGATATCAAGAGAAAATGCCCAAGATATATCCCAAGTACTGAACAAAATCAACGAACAGATAAAGAGAGTCTCTTCAAGTGCTTTAAATTCCAAAGAGAGTGTCCTAGCATTAGTAGAAAACTCTCAAAAAATCAATACAAGTTTTGAAAAAGTAGAAGAGACCTTTAATCTGATCTCAACATCTTTGGATAGTTTTCAAGATGAGTTTATCAATGCCTCAAAAATGCTTAACAGTGTTGATGAGAATCTCAATGATGTAGAAGCTTCAAGCCATTTACTTGTTGAAAATGCGGAGAATACAAAGGAGATAATGCATACAATCTCATTAAAAAGTGCAGAGTTGAAAACATTGGCAGACGGTTTTGATATTGTGCTCAATAAAAGAGGCGATGAGAGAACAGTTTTAACACCTCCAATTTTAGCAGAAGATGAAAAAGGCAATAATGTTTATATCTTTGACAAATCAAAACATGGTATCTCTTTTTATTATAAAGAGTCAACAATTACGCTTTCACTGAATGATATTATCACTCTTACTTTAGATGAAACGATAGATAGTCATAAAAGTATTAAATGCCAGGTTAAGTACACTGGTCTTCAAGTTATAAATGATATTAATTTTTATGGTGCTCAAATAATTTAAAGCACCATAAATCTCTACTGGCAATATGTTGCCAACAGTCCTTCTCTTAGAGCCTGATACTTTTCATGGCCTTCAAGTTTTTTTACGATTTCCAAAGCAAAACAAAGAGCAGTTGCAGGTCCACGTGAGGTCATAACATTCGCATCTTCTACAACCATAGCTTTATCACCTTGATACCCCTCTTCTCTTATCTGTTCTTCTACTGACGGATAGCAGGTATAGTTCTCTTTTAAAACACCCGCTTTGTTGAGTGCGAACGGTGCTGCACAGATAGCACCTATCTGCTTGCCTTTTGCATCCATCTCACGCAAGATACTTTGTACATGCTTATCATCTGCAAGCGCATAGGTTCCACCCCAACCACCAGGAAGTACTATCATATCTATGGTATCAACACTAACATCCTTTACCTCTGTATCTGCCTGAATCGTTATACCGTTTGTTCCTTTGACCAACATATTACTGTTGAGTGCTGCAACGAGGACTTCTATCTCTGCACGACGTAGTACATCGATGATACTTACTGCTTCAATCTCCTCAAAACCTGCTGCCAATGGCACTAATACTCTATTCATAACCTCTCCTTATTATCTGCGATATAAAACAATATGAACTATTTTATCACTTCTCTTTTAATCTATATTTAAAGGAGTATCTGATAGCATTTAACGAACTTGGAGTATTTTTATGAAAAAAATTTTATTATTTGCATTAATTTCTCTTTTATTTCTCTCTTCCTGTACTCAAAAGAAAAAAGAAGAGTTACGCATCGCGACCAACTCATGGATAGGATATGCTCCTCTGTTCTATGCAAAGGAGAAAGGTTATCTTGATGCACTCAACATCAAGCTTATTACAAATGTTTCTTTGGCAGAAGCCGTAGATATCTATAGTGTCGGCAAGGCAGATCTTGTGACGACAACACTACATGAATACCATATGTTGAAAAATTCAGGTCACGCCATTGTTCCTATAATTCTACTTGATCGCTCTAATGGCGGTGATATGATTTTATCAAACAGAACTATTGATGAACTTGTCAATGCAAAGCAAATCTATGCCTATTTAGAGATAGATTCTATCAATGCAGAAATCTTGGAAGACTTTTTACAACACTACAAAATAGATCAAAATAAAATAAAGTACATAAACAAAGACCAGGCCCAAATAGAAGATTTAAAACCCCAAAAAGATAAAAACATATTGATAGTTACCTATGTACCTTATAATCTTTCCCTTGAAAAAAAAGGCTTCAAAGAGATTGCCTCAACAAAAGATATGGAGACGATTGTCGTTATCGATTCACTCTGCAGTAATCAGGCAACAATAGACATATATCAAAGAAGATTGCAAGAACTCAAACAAATCATCGATCGTTCCATCCATGAAATAGAGGCCAATAAACAACTCTCCTATGAAATTACAAAAGGCTATCTTGGAAATATCAGCTATGATGAGTATGTTAATTCGTTTAAACTTATCGAGTGGATTAACAATCCCTCTAAAAAGCTGCTAAAACGTATAAAACCTATGGATTATGATGAAAAGCAATTAATCAAATGAAAACTATATCGATAAAACTTTTTACAGCTATTGTTATGCTCCTGCTTTTTACGGGAGGCAGTTATCTTTTTTATAAATTTTTTGATGATTCAAAAGAGGTTACAGAAAGACTACTTGAAGAGAATATTCAGGTCAATATTTTAAACATCAAATATTTCTTAGATAAAAATCTGCAAAAAAACAGTATCAACCAACTAAAAGCCTATCTCGACAATATAGTTAATTCCAATACGGTAATCAATGATATTCACATTATTGACAACCAAAGAAAACTGCTTTATGCAACAGACAGAGATACGCTATTAGAACATGAAGGAGTACACTGCAGTGCTATTTCAAAAATCATTAGTTCAGATATTTTTGAGCAGCAATGCTATACCTTTTCAATAAAACTCTTCGATGGGCTGAAGCCTTACTATTACAGTTCTATTGTTTATCTGGACAAAGATTATCTAGACTCTCTGCTTAAAGATAAAATCATTAAATATCTGGGGCTCTTTATCAGCTACACTATCATCTTCATTCTTCTTCTGTGGTTTACGATTCGAAAATTTATTATCGCTCCATTAGAAGAGTTACGTCAATTTGCCTACTATTCAGAGAAAACTCCAAGGCAGTTTCTTATCCAAGAGCTAGAGAGTATTCGTTATTCACTGGAACTCACCTTCAGACGTCTTAAAAAAGAGCAAGAAGAACTTTTTAATCTCTCTACAAAAGATCCACTGAGTGGTTTATATAACCGTTTGAGTCTTATAGAAAAGATCAATTGGCTCATTTCTAGAAGTCAACGCTCACATGCGAAATTTGCTCTGTTATTTTTGGATCTGGACAACTTCAAAAATATCAATGATTCACGAGGTCATGAATTTGGAGACAAAGTCCTGCAACATATCTCAAAAGTCCTCCTGTCTTCTGTAAGAGACAATGATATAGTATCAAGAATCGGTGGTGATGAGTTTGTCATTGTTTTACCGGACATTACAGATAATAAATCTATTTTGGAAGTTATTAAAAGAATCCAACATTCACTGTCAATGCCGGTTGTCTTTGATAATTACAAATACCATATCACCTGCAGTATCGGTATCACAATCTATCCAAAAGATGGAAAAAATGTTACAGAGCTCTTGAAAAATGCTGATATTGCAATGTATAAATCCAAAGAGCTTGGAAAAAACAACTTTCATTTTTTTACAGAAACCCTTAATGATGAGATTCAAGAGAAGATGAATATCCAAAGATTGATGATAAATGCACTTGAAGAAGGCAATTTCAAACTCTTTTATCAACCAAAAGTAGATATCCAAACAAATCAAATTGTCGCTTGTGAGGCTTTAATCCGTCTTATTGACCCTATTCACGGATTGATTTCGCCTGATAAATTCATTCATATTGCAGAGGAGAACAACTTTATCATTCCGCTTGGAAACTGGATCATTGAAGAGGCTGCAAAACAACTCAAACTTTGGGAAAATACACCGCTGCAAGATATAAAACTCTCTATCAATGTCTCCGGAGTACAGTTTAAAAATAAAAACCTCTTCAAAATCATAGAAAATGCCATAAAGAACATTGACCCTTCAAAACTTGATATTGAACTGACCGAGTCAGTACTTATGAGTGACTTTGATGCAAAACTCAAAGTCATTCATCAGTTCAAAACACTTGGCCTTAGCCTCTCACTTGATGATTTTGGTACAGGTTACTCGTCACTATCTTATCTCAAACAAATTCCTTTCGATACACTGAAAATCGATAAAAGTTTTATTGATGATTTAGAAAACAAACAAGACCAATCCTTTGTCAATATGATTGTAACTATTGCCGATGAATTAGGGCTGGAAGTTGTAGCAGAAGGTGTTGAGAACAGAGAACAGCTTGAATATCTCAAAAAGATGAAATGTGAGCAGTATCAAGGCTACTACTGTTCAAAACCACTGCCTGTTCAAGAATTTGAAACACTTTTTAGAGTACATAACTCTATTATTACTGAAATTTGAGTATAATCTCTTTAAATTTTTTAAAGTGATTGTCTAATGATAAACTATGAGTCTATAAAACCGCTTTTATTTAAACTACAGCCTGAAAATGCACACCATGTTGCAGAGTGCGTATTGCGTCTGCCAAATATTTGTCAAATCCCATTCAATCCATTTTTAGAATCCCATTTTGTAACAGATGATATCCTCACGCAGGAACTTTTTGGACGTAAATTTTACAATCCGATAGGTCTTGGAGCTGGATTCGATAAAAATGCGACAATGATTCGTGGTATTGAAATCCTTGGATTTGGTTTTACAGAGATAGGTACCGTTACTCCAAAACCCCAAGCCGGAAATCCAAAACCACGTATGTTTCGCCATGTTAAGCAAGAGAGTATTCAAAATGCGATGGGATTCAACAACGACGGTGCCTACAAAGTGGTTAAGCGTCTAAAAAAACGATACCCTTTTACAACACCGATCGGTATTAACATTGGAAAAAACAAAGTCACACCTGAAACAGAGGCCATAAATGACTATACACACCTCATTAAAGCCTTCAATGGTTTAGGAGATTACTTCGTTATCAATATCTCATCACCAAATACTCCGGGGCTTCGTGACCTGCAAAATGAAGAGTTCATCACAAAACTTTTTGCTGAGGCCAAAGCACTCACAGATATGCCTATTCTTCTCAAAATCGCACCTGATATGACCTCTGAAGATGCTGTTGCCCTTACTACTCTGGCAGTTGAAAAAGGAGCTGATGGCATTATCGCGACAAATACCACTATTGATTACTCATTGGTAAAACATCCAAAAGAGATTGGCGGTATCAGTGGTGCAGTTTTAAAAGAGAAGAGTTTTAAGATCTTTGAAGCAGTTGCAAAAGAGCTCTATGGTAAGACTATACTTATCTCTGTCGGTGGTATTGACTCAGCCAAGGAAGCATATAAACGTATAAAAGCTGGTGCTTCACTGGTACAGATTTTAAGCGGCATCGTCTTTCATGGTCCAGATATGATTATGAACATCAACCGTGAGCTTATTGAGCTTTTACGCGCTGATGGCTATAGCAACATCACAGAGGCTATCGGAGCAGATAGAAAACAATGAAAATTCTAACAACACTGCTGCTTGGCTCTTCTTTGATATTTGCATCATCATTTATCAACTATAAAGCAACCAAGCAAAATAAAATACAAAAGAGTGAGAAACATAAAATGCCTTCACCATTACCACAGTATGAAACAAAGACCCTAAAAAATGGACTAGAGATTGTAGTGATTCCTCTACATAATGAGACAAATGTTGTCTCTACCGATATATTTTATAAGGTCGGAAGTCGTAACGAGGTTATGGGCAAAACAGGAATCGCACATATGCTTGAGCATATGAACTTTAAAAGTACCAAAAACCTCAAAGCCGGAGAGTTTGACAAGGAAGTAAAAAGTGTCGGTGGTGTCAATAATGCCTCGACAAGTTTTGATTATACACACTACTTTATCAAATCTTCAACACCAAACTTTAAAAAATCAGTAAAACTTTTTGCAGAGTTAATGCAAAATTTAAACCTCAAAGATGAAGAGTTTCAGCCCGAACGTAATGTTGTTATGGAAGAGAGACGCTGGAGAACGGATAACAACCCTTTAGGATATCTCTACTTTAGACTCTTTAACAATGCCTATATCTATCATCCGTACCACTGGACACCTATCGGTTTTATCAATGATATAAAAACATGGACAATTGATGATATCAGAAACTTCCATAAAACTTATTATCAGCCGCAAAATGCCATCTTGATGGTAACAGGTGATATAGATCCAAAAGAGGTCTTCCGTGAGGCCGAAGCTGCTTTTGGTGCTATTAAAAACTTTGGAGAAATTCCTGAAGTCAAGTTCATAGAGCCAAAACAAGATGGTCCCAAAAGAGTAATCATCCACAAAGAGAGTGAAGTTGAAATGATTGCCATTACTTTTCACATTCCAAACTTCCAGCATAAAGATCAGGTAACACTGAGCGTTATCTCTGAAATTCTTTACTCTGGAAAAAGTTCACGACTCTATAAAGAGCTTGTTGATAAAAAGCATCTGGTAAACTCTGTTTATGCTTATAATATGGAAAATATCGATCCGGGACTTTTTATCTTTTTGGCAACCTGTAATCCTGATGTAAAAGCTGAGAAGGTAGAAAAAGAGCTTATCAAACAAATAGAGCTGATTAAAAATGAACCGGTAACAAAAGAGGAGCTTGCAAAAGTAAAAATCAATACAAAATCCGACTTTATCCACTCTTTAGAGAGTTCAAGCTCTGTTGCTAACCTTTATGGAAGCTATCTTGTCAGAGGTGACATAACACCACTTCAGGAGTATGAAGAGAGAGTCAACAAAGTTACTGCAAAAAAAGTACAAAAAGCAGCACTGAAGTATTTTGATTTTACAACTGCTACAACAGTAATTCTTAAAAAGTAAACTATATTTCAAATTCAGGGCGACCCAAATAGTAGCCCTGCAGATAATCCACACCAAGAGCAATAACTGTTTCATACTCCTCTTTCGTCTCAATATGCTCGGCTACTATCTTCATATTCATACTTTTTCCAAACGAAACTATTGCTTTTATGATGTTATATGCTGTTTTGTCTTTATCGACATTTTTTATGATACTGCCGTCAATTTTCAAGATATCAATATCAAGATTTATCATATATCTAAAATTGGCATAACCGCTTCCAAAATCATCCAAAGCAATTAAAAGCCCCAACTCTTTTAACTTGGAAATACTTTGAGAAATTATCTCAAAGTTTGTAATCTCTTCATGCTCTAAAATCTCGATGGTCACACGTTTTGCAAGCTCTTTGTTTCCTTTGAAAGTCAAACGTAACAACTCTAAAATATCCTCATTTAAAATATCTTGAATATCAAGGTTGATTGAGAGATGTACATCAGGTCTCTTCTGCAGCGTCTGCACTCCTTTTTCCAACACAATGGCTGTCAAAGAGATATAAACCTGTGTATGACGAATAGAAGGAAGAAAATTATTTGGTGGAATGATTTTACCCTCTTTGTTCATCATACGTAGAAGCATCTCATATTTTCTTATTTCATTTGTTTTTGCATGAAAGATGGGCTGAAATGCGCACTTTATCCCACCCTCATCTATGGCAAATCGAATATCACTGATACGATTGGATGCTTCACTCTCATATTTTTTCGCTTCATCAAATATCTCGACCCGATTACGTCCTGAAGATTTTGCTATATAGAGCTGTTCATCAGCAATCTTGATCGCCTCTTCTATATTTTTCGCACTGTATGGAAAAGGATTTACACCGATGGAGAGTGTCATATTGATTTTATTGTTACGACTCTCAATATCAAGATTCATTATCGCTTTTCGTATGCGTTCTGCAACACGAATAGACTCTTTGGACTCTTTTTTATCCACAAGTAAGATAAACTCTTCTCCACCAAAGCGGATGAGTATATCTTCATGTCGGATATTTGATTTTATCTCTTTGACCACAGCTACTAAAACATCATCACCAACATCATGTCCATAATTATCATTCACAAGCTTGAAATTATCCAAATCTATCATCATCAAATAATAGTTTTGCAGTGAAGTTGTTTCTAAAAACTCTGAAAGATATTGTCGGTTATAAACATGTGTCAGCGAATCAACCAAAGCTTTTTTTCTTGTTTTATAATAGAGATAAACCAATATATATGCCAAAAGCAGCATTATAAACATAAAAAAACTGATATAAAAGAAGATGGTTTCGATAGGGTTTAAAATATTCACGATTTGCGTGTAAACATCATAGGTAAAATCAGCTCCTAAGACTGCTATTACTTTTTGATTGATAACTATTGGATAGGCGATAGTAACCCACAGAGTTTCTAAGGCATTTTGCTGGGTAACCTGATACTGTTTCGTTTTATAAGCTGTTTGCCAAATATCTGATTCTGTATCAAATTTCTGATTTAAAAAGGCTCTTTCATTCTCATCTTTTGTTGCATCTAAAAGATATCTGTATTTACCGTCTTCATCTCTATAAAGCATATAAAGGTACTTTACATCATCCCCTTGTAGCAGTGCCAGATCACTTTCAAGCTCATAAGCGATATTGGGATTATCTATGATAAGTTCCGCAAGATTATCTCCATAATTCTTTTCCATACTCTCAACATATTTTTGAAACAACGATACTTTTTGCATGATAAGATGCTCTTTTATTATTTTAAATACACTCTCTTTAGCCTCTATAAACTCAAAATAAATCACCATAGATGCAATGGTAACAAGGGGAATGACAAAAGCTAATATAATAAAACTTCTACTTATTTTCATCTTATTACTCATCATTTTTCAATATACTTGTCAAAACTTGCATCAAGTTTTATATTGTATCTCTCAAGTCTTCTTTTATAAAAGAGAATGTTTGGTCGTCCTTTTTGCCAAAAAAATGCTCCAACAACCCTGTTATCACGCAAATGAGAATACCTTGTCCCAAAAAGTATCTTCTCTTTACATGCTTCTGGTAGGTTTTTCAGTGTTGTAATGATGACAATATCCGCCTCTTTGCAACTATTGACAATCTTTAATTTACCCGGAAATTGTTCTAATGCCTTATTTTCTTTATAAATATAAACTTCCGGATACTCTTTTGTTGTAACAGCTATAATGACTTTGTTAAATATGGCAGACTCTAAGGCAACATCGTTTGCAAAAACAGTCCCAATACAAATGAGGATGAAAAGTAAAGCTCTCAAAACAGATACTCCATACTTATCATAAATTTTTGCTCGACTACAGGTACTTCAAACTGTGCATTTGAAGTAGGAAGGTCATAATAATATTTTCGACTCAAACCTTGATTGAAAATATTTTCCCCTTTGAGTCCAAAATGCAAATTAGGTGTTGCTCTGTATTTCACACCAGCAGAATAATCATAGCCTGTATCTAAATTTTCAAATCCACTATTGATGATAATTTCATTAAAAATGTCAAATTTTCCATACGTATTTATAACTCTTGCAAGATAATTATAATGATTTAAAATATCTCTACTCCCAGGGACATCAAGATGTGTATAGTCAACCTGTAGCTCCAACTTATCCTTTTTTCGAAAGAAATAGCTAAACCCTACAGCAGCATAATGTGCTTTTAAGTCTTTCGATGAATTTTGTACTACTCCAGAACTGTCAGACACTAAAAAACCCTTTGTCTTGGAATACCCAAAAATAAATTTGGAAAGTGTATTCTCCTTGCTATAACTGAATTCCTGCGTGATAGCAAGATATTTTTCAGAATTTAGTTCAGGATTTCCGAAGTGTGCCTCTGCTGTCATAAAAGGCTCAGGTATAAACTCTTGTCTTGCTACAAATGTTTTTGAGACAAAGCTCTTTGTTGAGTATATATAGGAGAGTCTCCACTGTGTAACAGACTCATTCTTCATAGCTTTGTTTCTTTCATAGTACTGTTGCATCAGAGAGATTCCCAAGAGACTGTTTGTATTTAACAGTATAGAGTCTTCTACAAAAAGCGAGTAAATATTTTCATGGTCATATTTTTGCTGCTGTGTTGATGGAACACCATCATATTTAACCTCATCAAACTTAAATAATTTATATCTGTACTGCAATCCTATACTAAGCGTGTGAACATCTAGCTTTATCTTTTTTTGTAAAATTGCTGTGAGTATATCAGAGTCATACTCCTGCTGCATTGTTGAGAAAAGACCATAAACAGGTGTAGAATAATTTGCTTCATATTCCCCATCGGCATAAATATAAGAGATATTCAGTGTAAGTGATTCATCTTGAAACTTAGAAGCAAAAGAAGCATTTACAAAATCCCTCTGCATATTTGTACTCTTTGGAACTTCAACAGGTAACAAACCCAAAAATCCGTCATGTTCCATACGCAAAGCATTTAATTCAATTTTATAGTTTGCTTTAGAGAGTGAACCATAAAAATGTTTCATAGTTATATCTCTTGCAATTGTATTGCCTTCGACACTATATTTCTCTTGTTTGTTTTGCGAATGATTTGCATAAGCAAAAAATGAAAGTTCATCACTCTGCCCTGCTGTATAGATATTTTCTTTATTTGACGTATGTGACGCACCTAAAAACTTAATACGTGTTCCACTATCTCTACTTGCGACCTTACTATAGAGTCTGACAACTATCGTTGCAGGTTCAATTCCAAAATCAAACGATGGAAATCCCTCATATACCTCAACATGATCAATGAAGTCCATATCAATATTACCAAACATTAAAAAGCCACTGCCTGTTATCGGTAAAACCAATTCATTATCATTCAGATAGACTCTTACAGATTTTGAGCTATACAGCACAGGATCAATATTCAGCAAGTCCGGTTCACCTATTCGATTTTCCAAATACCTGAAAAATCGAATAGATTTCAGGACATCTTTGAGCGTCTCGACCTGCATACGCTCAAGATCATCTCTGGTAAAGATAATGAGATGACCTCCATTTTCATCTTTTGTTTTTTTTGAAAGTTCTGATTCTGATTGGTATTTGTCTAGGAGTACATCAAGATCATCTGCAAATAGTATTACGCTGCTTATCATCATTAGTATTACAACTATTCTACTCAAAACAGGTACTCCATACTGAGTGTAACTTTCTGATCCACTATTGAAAAATCTTCCGTCTCTTGGGGCAAAAGTTTAATATAAAAACTCTGCTTTAAGGCACTGTTGAAGATATTTTCACCCTTGAGATTGAAGTGCAGATCTTTCGTCGCTTCATAGCGGATACCTGCGGTATAATCATAACCTGCATCAACTCCTTCATATCCACTGTTAATGATAAACTCATTGAATATATTGAATTTACCGACATTATTTAACATTCGCACTACATAATTTATATATTTACCTGCACTGTTTCCATATGGTGATTCTATCTGTGTATAATTTGCCTGAAGTTCAAGCTTGTCATCTCTTCTAAAGTAATATGTAAACTCCAGGGATGCTGAATATCCATCAATATCTATTGAAGAGTTTTGCATAATAACCCCACCGCTTCCATCACTGAAAAGTATAGGTACATCGTAATTTTTCCCATAGCCTAAAACGAGTTTTGTAAGTGTCTGTTGTGTTGTATAACTTATCTCCTCAAAGATAGACTTATATGATTCAGACTGTAACTCTGGATTACCATAATAAGGTGATATTGTCATATATGGTTCAGATGCAAACTCTTGAGAGGAAAGAAATGTCTTGGCAACCCATTGCTTATCTGAATAGATATATCCGATACGGAGCTGTGTCGTATGTGACTTGTGCACATCCCCTTTTCTTTGATATATTTGATGCATCAAGGAGAGTGTCAACATATTTCTTTCTGAGAGTGTGATTAAATCTTGAATAAATACAGAGTAAACATTCTCTTTTTTATATGCCTGTGTAATATTGCTATCGATACCATTGAACTTGACATCTGTTAAGTCAAAATATTTATACCTATACTGAATCCCAACAGACATATCATTGTTTTTATAAATGAACTCTTTTTTCAAATTAGCTGTAAATGCCTCTTCATCAATACTCTGTGCATAGCTATTTACCAATGTAGCTGGTGGAACAAAAACCGGAGCTGTAGGATCATAGAGTGATGAGAACTCATCTTTTTGCTTCATATAGGAGAGATTTAGCACCAAAGAGTCTTGCATAAATTTTGAATTTGTCGAGATATTCAAGAAAGTAGCTTCTTTTTGCGTGTTTTTTGGAACATTACCGATCAATGATCCCAAAAACGCATCTCCCTTGGAGTTAAGTGCATGTAGTTCTATCGAATGATGCCCATTTGTAAGTGAACCATAAAACTCATTTGTATTTTTATCTCTTTTTAATTGTTCTGCATTTATCTCTTTTGTATCACGATTATTTTCAGAATGATTTGCATATAAAAAGAAAGAGAGACTCTCATCACTTCCTGCATAGTATACGTTCTCTTTATTTGATGCATAGCTTCCCGCAGAGAGTTTCAAACGTCCTCCCTCATCATGTTCCGCATTTTTAGTATAAAGACGAATGACTATTGTCGCAGGCTCAACACTAAACTCAAAAGTAGGAAAACCCTCATATATCTCTACATGATCGATAAAATCCATATTCATATCACCAAAGATGATAAAGCCACTTCCTGTGAGCGGTGTTAAAAGTTCATGTTCGTTCAAGTAGACACGCACACCCTTGGAGTAATAGATAATAGGGTCTTGATTTAAAATATCCGGTTGGGCAACTCTGTTTTCTGCGTAGATAAATGCTCTGAGTGATTTGAGAATATCTTTGAGTGTTTCAACCTGCATACGTTCCATGTCATCTCTTGTATAGATGATCAGATTTCCTGCACTCTCATCTTTCGTCTTTTTCGAAAAATCCGACTCTTTTTGATAATCTTGCAGTAAAGCATCTAAGTCATTTGCATAACTAACACTTGCAACTAACAAGATAGAAAAAAGCAAAAGTTTCATATACCATCCTCATATAGATTTTATTATCCTCATTTTCGACTTAAATCAACATTAATTCATCATCACAAATTCAAATATTTTATAATTAAACTGTTTTGATATAAAACAAATATAAGTTTTAAAACTTTTTAGCTATAATTCGGCTATCAATTTAAAGGGTAATGTTTTATGAATATCGTAACAGGTTCTTCAACCGCACTTATTACTCCATTTAAAAATGGAAAACTTGATGAAGCAAAATATGCTGAGCTCATTCGCAGACAGATCAAAAATGGCATGGATGCAGTCTGTCCTGTAGGTACAACAGGTGAGAGTGCTACACTCACACATGATGAGCACAAACGCTGTATAGAGATTGCTGTGGAAGTTTGTAAAGGAACTGGCACTAAGGTTCTTGCCGGTGCAGGAAGCAATGCAACACATGAAGCTATCGAGATTGCCAAACATGCACAAAGCTGTGGTGTTGATGCTATCTTTTCTGTATCACCTTACTATAACAAGCCATCTCAAGAGGGACTCTATCAGCACTATAAAGCAATCGCAGAAGCTGTAAGTGAACTTCCGTTTATGCTTTATAATGTTCCGGGACGTACAGGAGTCGATATCTCTGCAGATACAACAATAAGACTCTTTGATGATGTAACTAACATCTATGGTGTGAAAGAGGCAACAGGGAGCTTAGAGCGTACAGTAGAACTTCTCTCACGCAGACCGGATTTAAAAGTATTCTCTGGTGATGATGCGATTGATTATCCAATTCTGGCAAATGGTGGAGCGGGTATCACTTCTGTGACATCAAATCTAATGCCAGATCTCAAATCAGAGTTAGTAAATAAAGCTTTCTCTGGTGACTTCAAAGGTGCAAAAGCTATCAATGACAAACTTTACCCTTTAAACAAAGTGATGTTCTGTGAAGCAAACCCTATCCCTGTAAAAGCAGCCATGTACATCGCAGGTCTGCTTGATACTCTGGAGTACAGACTTCCGCTTCTTGCACCAAGCAGCGAAAATATGAAAAAAATCGAAGAAGTAATGAAAAATTACGACATAAAAGGACTATAGAATGGCAGACTTTAAAGGAAAAACTCTTTTTATCAGTGGTGGTACACGTGGTATTGGTAAAGCTATTGTTTATGCTTTTGCAGCCTCTGGAGCAGATGTTGCATTTACATACGCTTCAAGCGCAGATACTGCGAATGAAATCATTGCAGATGTTGAGAGCAAGTTTGGTGTAAAAAGCCGTGCATACAAACTGAACATTCTAGAGCCAAACACTTATAAAGATGTATTTAAAGAGTTTGACGCAGATTTTGACAGATTAGACTTCTTTATCTCCAATGCAATCATCTCAGGTCGTGCCGTTGTTGGTGGTTTTGGTCCATTTATGCGCCTTAAACCTCGAGGACTTGACAATATCTGGACTGCGACAGTAGATGCTTTTGTTGTCGGTGCTCAAGAAGCTGCAAAAAGAATAGAGAAAGTTGGTGGCGGTAGTATCATTTCTATGAGTTCAACAGGTAATCTTGTATATACTCCCAACTATGCAGGTCATGGTGCAAACAAAGCGGCAGTTGAGACAATGGTACGCTACGCAGCAGCAGAACTTGGGGATAAAGGAATCCGTGTTAATGCCGTAAGCGGTGGACCAATCGATACAGATGCACTCAAAGCTTTTCCAAACTATGAAGAGGTAAAAGCTGAAGTTGTAGCACGTTCTCCACTAAGCCGTATGGGTGAAGCTAAGGATTTAACAGGTGCTTGTAAGTTCTTATGTTCAAATGATTCTTCTTGGCTAACAGGACAGACTATCGTAGTAGATGGTGGAACAACATTCCAATAAAATAGGCTTGTAGAGTGTCTGACTGACACTCCAAGACTTTGTTAGCTATGTGTAGCTTCATAGATTTTCTCTTGACACTCAAGGCACTTCTCTAATTTTTCAGCCTCTTTTTTTGTAATTGCATGATGTATTAAAGCATCACGAACAGACTCTTTTGTTAGGTACGCATGTTTCATAACGAGCTCCTTTATTTCTATTTTTCTTTTACAATTATATAACTTATAAGTTAATATGAATCAAATCATAAATCTTTATAATGTCAAAACTATTAATCGTTTCTCTATAAAAAGTTCTTTAAAGCCATACTGCTCTTGAATCCAAGAAAATGTCTCTTTTGTGTATAAAAAGACATGTGTGGGATCATTTTTATAGTACCAAGAGCCAAAATCTCTCTCATCATAAATATCTGTCATCAGATAGAGCTTACCACCCTCACGCAGCATCTCACGCAGATGCCCAAACTCTTTTGCAGGATTGTAAAAATGTTCTATGACCTCACATGAGGAGATGTAGTCGTATTGCGTCTCTAAAAGTTCAGGATAGTTATGAAAATAGGGATCATAGTTTTGAATATCATAACCCTTCTCACGTAAAACTGCAGAGATGATAGCCGATGTTCCTGCTCCAAAGTCCAATCCTTTATGAAAAGCTTGAAAATCTTTAGTGATACTCTCTGTAATAGGTGAAACAAATTTTCTATATCCTCTATCTTCCGTATCACTGTCATGCAGCTCATAACGTTCTACCTCTTCATCCTGCTTTGGTAAATCCTCTTGCACTACAAAAACAGCCCTGCACTCCGGACATCTACAATATCTCTGCATATCTTCATAAAATTTTTGACTTAGTGTATCACATAAGGGACATCTTTCTTTCATGCCTAATCTTATCGTATCAACCATTGATAAGCAATAAAAAGATAAAATCCTATTATTATAATTTTTAAGGAACTTTATTGTTAAATTTACCAAATTTTTTGGCATCCATCCGTATAGTACTTGCGCCATTGATGTTCTGGGTTATTTTAAATCCCCAAATATTTACAAACAATGGCTTTGACATTACATGGAACTACTATTTTGCTTCACTTCTCTTTGTTCTAGCATCTGTTACAGACTTTTTTGACGGCTATATAGCAAGAGAGTGGAATCAGATGACACTTCTTGGTGCCATACTCGACCCCCTTGCAGACAAGATGCTAACCCTTGCTGCATTTTTGGGTCTCATGGTTATAGGAGAAGCTTCTGCATGGGCTATTTACATCATCATCGTACGTGAGCTTTTCATTACAGGTATCCGCACAGTAGCTGTAAGTGAAGGTGTAAGTGTAAAAGCAAGCTGGGCCGGTAAAGTAAAAACAGTAGCACAGATGATAGCTATCGGTTTTTTACTAATGCGCTGGCCTTTTGGAGATGCCCTACTTTGGTTTGCGGTATTTTTAACAATTTATTCCGGTCTTGAATATCTTTGGGGCTTTCGAAAAGCCCTACTGAAGGATGAAATTTCATGAGCTATTTCGTATCACTGATAGTTATCTCAGGACTTATCTTTTTTCACGAACTTGGACACTATAGTGCTGCCAAAATGATGGGTGTTTCTGTAGAGGTTTTTAGTATCGGTTTTGGAAAGAGGCTCTTTACATTTCGAGCTTTTAACACAGAGTGGAGTATCTCAGCCATTCCACTTGGTGGTTATGTCCGTATGAAAGGTCAAGATGATTCTGACCCTACAAAAAAGAACTACGACCAAGACAGTTATAATTCCAAGTCACCCCTGCAGCGTATTTTCATCCTTGTAGCAGGACCACTTGCAAACTTTGTTTTAGCATTTTTTCTCTACTTTGCCATTGCGATGGGTAATCCTGCAGTATTGGCCCCTGTTATCGGCGAGGTTACAAAAGACTCTCCAGCATATGTTGCAGGACTAAAATCCAATGATACCATCCTCTCTATCAATGGCAAAAAAATAGCCTCTTGGAAAGAGATGGCAGAGCTCATTAAGGAGTCACAAGGCAGTATTGCACTTGAAGTTGACAGAAAAGGCTATCTCAAGTTTATAACACTCACACCGGAATTAAAAGATGCCAAAAATATGTATGGTGAAGATATCAAACGTAAAATGATAGGTATCTCTGCAGCCGGTGTTATGAAAGAGAGGGAACTGGACTTTATTGAGAAGCTCGAGTATGCAACAGAACAGACTGTTTTTGCTTCTACGCTTATCTTTACAGGGGTCAAAAAACTCATCTTCGGTGAAGTACCTGCATCTGAAATGGGTGGTGTTATAAGTATTGTAAAACTTACCTCTGATGCAACTGATGCAGGCTGGATGAGTGTTCTTTTCTTTGCTGCACTTATCTCTGTTAACCTGGGAGTTTTAAATCTGCTTCCAATTCCTGCACTTGATGGCGGACATATTATGTTTAATCTCTATGAGATGCTTTTTCGCCGTGAGCCAAGTGAGAAAATCCTTATAAACCTTACTATTGCAGGTTGGGTTATTCTTTTTGGATTAATGGGGCTAGGGCTTTTCAATGATATAAACAGACTAATGGGACAAGGATAAAAAATGAACGATATCGAATACAAACTTAAAATAGATGATGTTATACGCCGCGTAGAAGCTGCAAGAGTAAGAGTAAGTCCTCATCATATTGTAAAGATAGTAGCAGTAAGCAAGTACTCAACATCGCAGGAGGTAGAAAAACTCTACCATATAGGTCAGCGTGCTTTTGGAGAGAATAAAGTACAAGACTTAGAGAAAAAAGTAACAGAACTTGAAGATTTACCTCTTGAATGGCACTTTATCGGCAACCTACAGAAGAACAAGATAAACAAACTCCTAGAGATAAATCCATCACTCTTTCAAGGGCTTGATTCTTTAGAGCTTGCACATGAACTGCAAAAACGACTTGCAGTGCGTGAGATGACACTTGATTGCCTCTTGCAAATAAACTCTGCTAAAGAAGCATCCAAACATGGTGTACTTCCTGAAGATGCTATTGCAACGTATGAAGCAATTCAAAAAGAGTGCCCAAATATCAACTTAAAAGGCGTTATGAGCATTGGTGCACACTCTGATGATAAAGAGCAAGTCAAAGAAAGCTTTGTAACAACACACAATATCTTTACACAACTAGAGGGTGCGACTATCTGTTCGATGGGAATGAGCAGTGACTTTGAACTTGCTATCGAGTGTGGTTCTAATATGGTTCGTCTTGGCTCTATCATGTTTAACAGATAGACTGAACGAACAAACAAATAAAAAGAAATCTTAAAATATTCAGGTAACCCTAATCATTTTATTGCCTTATAATAATTATTAGATAAAATTTCTAAATAAAACTATTATAAGGTACCTGCTATGAAAAAAACTATTCTTATGGATAAATATCCGGTCTTCTCTCTAGAAATAGCTAAAAATGAAACGACATTTACAACGGTCTCAGAAATTATTGCCTATCTGAAAGATAAAGTTGACAATCATCCCATCGCAACATACATCGCTCTTTTTAATCACTACGAGCATACTGCAAATCTTGCAGATGGTGAGATAAATCCAGATATCAAAGATGCACAAAACCTCATTTTCTGTTTTGGAAAACAGATTCCAAATACAAAGATATTAGCAGCACGTCCAAGAAGTTTTGGTGTGAGTGAGCTGGAAGATTCTTTCGTGATTGACTTTTTGGAAGCACCAAACGAACAGCTTCACAAAGTTATGGAGGAGTGGGCTAAATCTGTAGCCAACAAGTAAGAGAAAATCTCTTACTTATAAAATTTACTGCAAAACCTTTCTGGCATTTACAGGCTGAACCGGACGGTTATTAGGATGGTGCATTGTATGCAGGAACTCCTCGACTTCCTCTTTTGAAACAGTTGAGTAGTCTTTTAGAACAAACCATCTTACACCTTCAGAACATGGTGGTGTAGTCAGAGAACCATCAAATCTGTAGTAAGCTCTCTCTTTTGGTAAAAGCTCATTCATCATTGCAGCAGATAATCCGCATTGTACTTTTTTGCCTGCTTCTTTTGGCATTTTTTTCCAGATTTTATTGATAATTGCATTCTCTTTACCATCTTCAAACATCACAGCGACAACAGCTAAAGCACCATCTTTTGCCTGATGAACGAAGTGCGCTTCAAGCGGAAAGTTTTTTCCGTCAATCTGATTTTCGCTTGGTGTATGAAAGTGAAACTGCTTGAGTTCAAACTCTTTTCCGTCAATCATGATAAAACTGCCTTGTTTAATGTTTACCTGTACACTGTGTCCATTGTTAATCACTTCAGATGCACCTGTTGTATAGTGAAAATTAATCGGTACAAGACCTTTTGTCTCTACGATAATCTCTTTTCTGATGTTTATAGGAGATTGAGAACCACCCAGTTTACACTCTGCATATTTTGGATCTAGATCACCCCAATGTGCAGGATCTTCATGCCCTGTATATCCCCAGTGAGAGTGATGTACACCTGCAAATAAAGAGCCTGCTAAAAGACAACTGCTTATTAAAATATTATTGAATTTCATTCAATTCCTTACTGTTAAGTTCAACTCTTATGATAGAATTATTTTCATTATAAATGGTTGAAGTTTAATTCTTTATAGCGTTTAAAACGTACTGCATTACTTTTTGGATTTGCTATTAGTGCTTGTTGATACGCTATCATCTTATAAAACGGTTCCAAAAAAAGTTCTAATGACTCTTTTTTTATATACTCAACACCATGCTGATTCAACGCTTCTAAAACAACAAGGGTGGACTCCATTGTAGAGAGATACGCTGCATCTGGCTGTTCTTTTATCTGATACTGTGACTTTTTTGTTGTTGTAAAGCTCATATGTCCCAGATTTTGCAGATTTTTACTGTGATAGAAAATCGATTTTGTGCACGACCATGTAGAATCTATAAGAAAAATCGCAAGCGGCCTGTTACTTTTTTTTGGATTTTTCTGCGTAAGGTTGAGTGCATGAGGTGAAGGAAAAAGAATATAACTCTCATGTGTTGCAATAATCTCATTGATACGTCTGTTATGAGTAAAATCAATACCGATAAAAAGCTCAGAATTCTTAAGACTTTGATGTGTAAAGTGTCCTGTATTATTCTTTACCTTCTTGAACTCTTTTGGATGCATTAAGATAACAAATTTTGTCTCTGTCTCTATCTCACAAAAGTACTCGCACATACAGGAGCTTTTTGGTCTGTAACATCTATAACATTTTTCTCTATTACCATAATATGTCTGTTTCATTAGCAAAATTATACTAAAATAGCCTTATGCTTACTCAAAAACAGTATGGTTTAATTGTCATCGGATCTGGTGCAGCAGGCATCATTGCGGCAATTGTTGCAGCGAGAGACGGTAGTAAAGTACTCCTTCTTGAAAAGCTCTCTCAAATCGCAGCAAAACTCAAAGCAACCGGTGGTGGACGCTGCAACCTGACAAATACCTTATCTAATGAAGAGTTTATGGCACGTTTTGGCAGAGACGGTCGTTTTATGCAAGATGCGCTGCAAGCCTTTGATCATAAAAAACTCATTGCTTTTTTGGAAGAAATCGGCATAGAAACACATGCACCTGACGGATTTCGAATCTTTCCAACCTCTCACTCGTCTCTAACTATCATAGAAGGTCTTAAAAAAGAGATGGAGCGTCTTGGTGTAGAAGTAAGATGCAATCAAAAGGTCACTCGCCTGCTCTCAACCGGCAAACATATCGATGGTGTACGGACAGAAAACGAAACATTTTTTGCTCCCAATGTTATCGTTGCCACCGGTGGTCTTGGTTATCCTCTCCTTGGAGCTGAAGGTAACGGCTATAATTTGGCAAGCGAGCTCGGACACAAAGTCACAGACCTCTCTCCGGCCATGATGCCACTTAAAACAAAAGAGGATTGGGTACAAAACTGCCGTGCTGATACCATTGCAAAAGTTGAACTTCGGGTAGATATTAAAAAACATAAAAAACTACGTGCAAAAGGGGACCTTATCTTTACAAAGAGCGGTATTCGTGGTCCTGTCGTACTTGATTTTGCACGAGAAGTGACACCGCTTTTAAAAAAATATGGCGAAGTACCCCTGCTACTCAATCTTACAAAAGGAAAAAATGAGGAGCAGATTAGAGAGCACTTCAAACAAGAGCTTGTGCATGAGAATATCAAAACTGTTTTAGATCTTCTAAAAACACTACTGCCAGAAGCACTCTCACGTGAGCTCTGCAGACTTGCAAAAATAAATCCTGATGATAAATACAAAAAGATAGAAGGAAAAAAGCGTGACAAACTTATCTCTTTGCTTGCATGGACACCACTGACTGTCACAGGGCATGACGGCTTTAAAATGGCAATGATTACCCGTGGCGGTATCAGTTTAAAAGAGATAAACCCAAAAACAATGCAAAGTAAACTTATTGACGGACTCTATTTTTGTGGAGAAGTTATGAACCTTGATGGTCCCTGTGGAGGTTATAACCTGCAGTGGAGCTTTGCAAGCGGTTATCTTGCAGGTAAACTACTTCGATAATTTCACACCAAAAAGACGAAACTCTTTTTTACCCATATAGTAAGGTTCCCACCACTTAATGGCAGTTGGGACTGCAAGATTAAGCATAAAGATAGCACATATTAAAATATAAAACTGATGAAAATCGATAATATGGTTATCAGTATAAGTAATATCAATAACAATAAAAGCAAGTTCAGCACGTCCAAGCATCCCAAGTCCTACCATAACACTTTGATGCCAAGCATAGCCACCGGTATAGCGTGCTGCAAAAGCAGCTGAAAGCACCTGAAAAACCAATACGGCAAAAAAGAGTACAAAAACTGCTGGCAAAATATCAAAAAGTACATGATAATCAAAAATCAGTTTTGTTCCAAGCTCAACAAAGAAGATAGGACCAAAAATAGTATAGGCCAGATGATTGATAACGAACTCACCATCTCTTTTATGACTTCTTAGTACATTGTCAACTTCAATGACAAAATACTCCTCACGCAGAAAAAGTCCTGCAAAATATGCCCCAATTGCCGGATGAAATCCAAACTTGTCTGCAATGGCACCAAATAAAAATGCTGTAAATATCATTACAAGCGGTGTGAATTTTCCACTGTATGCAGTCAGTAAACGTCTGATACCAAGATACTTTCTTACCTTTACTGCCAAATGAAAAAACTTACCGTGCTCTTTTCCTTTCTCTTTTTGCAGACTATCAGGAAAAAGCACCATACCGATAAAACTGATAATTCCAAAAAAGAGAAGAACCTTGAGTATGATTATTGCGATTTCTCCAAACTCTACACTTTGAGAAGATCCTCCTGTAGCACTGATAGCAATAGGAATCATAATAGCAAGACCAATAAGGGAGAGGATGTCATCAACTACTGCCGCACTCATAATAGCTGTTGAAGCTGTTGTTCTATGCAGGCCCTCTTCCCGCAGACTTACCATTGTCAGACTGACTGCCGTTGCGGTCATCGTAAGACCCCAAATCATCTGTGAGTTAAAGTCATAGCCAAAGAGTTTTGCAGTATAAAAACCGGCTAAAAAAGGAAAGATTGCACCAATGACGGCAATACCAAAACTTCGCTTGAGCCCTTGTATGAAGTGGTTCAAGTCCTCATCAAACCCAAGTGCGAACATAACAAAGACAATCCCCCACTCTCCAATAGCTTCAAGTATTGCATTATGCTCGGGAAGTATGCCTAGATTAACACCGATGGATCCAAAAAGAATAAGCCAGAGTACATCAACGGTGGAAGTTTTTTGTGAAATTATCTTCGCTAAAACAACGAAGAAGATAATAATGGCAGAGTATGTCCACAAGTCATGTCCACCCATCACTTCCTCCTACTCAAAATATCGAATTGATGCAAATCCAAAGGCACCACTCTCTTGGAGTGCTGCGACTTCGTTATCACCTATTATACCACCAAGTGCAAAAATATCAATATCTGTCATTCCGGCAATCTCTGCCAAGTCATCAACACCTTTGCTCTCCCCCTTGCCGGGAGTGGAAAAGATAGGCGAATAAGTTACATAATCAGCACCCATTGCCTCAGCAATATGCACTTCATCATGTGTGTGTGTTGAGATGATAACTTCAAGACCCAAATCTTTGGCAAGAGAAATATCATCAAATTGTTGTGAAGTCAAATGCACTCCTGCTGCACCAAGTTTACTTGCTAAGTTATAATCTTGATGTAAAAAAGCCTTAAGCCCATAAAAGTTTTTACAAACATCTAAAAAATGGTCAGCCTGTATTGCATAGTGTGGATTGTTTTTGTCCCTATAGAGTGCAAAATCAGGCAGATGTTTTTTTAAACCCTCTTGTAAAATAGAGCGAAAGACTGCCGGTGTATCTGTATAATGCTCACGTGAGGTAATGAGATACTTTTTCATCCCTACTTCCTCAGCAGCGGATTTGCAAAGTCAATATACTCAACATCAACATTTTTTGCATAACGCTCAGCCATTGCAGAGACATGATAGTCGAGTCTATCTAAGAGATAGAGTTCCGGTTTTGTATACTTTGCCTTTGCCTCCTGAATATAGCTTTGCAAGTATGCAAGTGCTTCTTCTTCACTCTCAAAACATATGGAACTGATTATCTCTTGGATTGCTTCATACGCATCACCACATGAAGATAAAAAGTCATAACTCAAGTCCATCGTTTTTAGATTATGGTGTGCCTTTGAAAAAGCAAAATGGTTATAGAGCATACAACCTACAAAATACTCAATATCAGAAGGCTCAAACTCAGAGTATTGATTCTCCTCATCTGCAAAATATTTATGCCAAATATCCAATACTTTTGTTATTTTACTATCCATAAAGCACCCTTGTTTTTTTATCACCACCCCAACAAACTAACTCAAGTTTTGAGTTAGTTTGTTGGGGTGGTGATAAGAATTATACAAAAAAAATGCTATACTTAGCCTATTATGATAGATATAAAGAGCTCAGGTAACAAAACTTTAAACATTGTTCTAGCAAATACGAACAAAGCGCTGCGTGAGGTGCTCAAAGATATAACACCAAAAGAGTTGGCACTACTAGCAAAAGCGAAAGACCTTGGCTCCGTTTTAGAGTCTCTTATAAAAAAAACTCCACAGGATGCGACACAAAACAGAGCACTGCTGACACTCTTAAAGAACAATCCAACGCTCAAATCTCTTGGAAATGTTACAACAAGCCTCAAAGAGCTTGCACAGCTTTTAGATACAAAGCTTCCTAAAGAGCCTTTACCTGCCTTGGAAAAGCTCCAAAAAATCCTTACAACTACACTGGGTAACAACACGATTATCACAGAAAAAGCACTCAAAAACAGACTGGAAAACTCAGGCATTTTTTTAGAATCAAAACTCAAAAACTTCACAGCCCCTAAAATAGATTTACAAATGCAGCTAAAAGAGCTTGCCATTCAGCTGCAAGACTCTAAAGTACCTGTTGTAAAAACTCTGCTTATTGATATCAAAGCACTACTCTCAAGTGAACTTTTTACAACACCACAGCAAAACAAAGCAATGCTCACGCAGTTGAGCAGTAAAGTAACAACGATATTGGATAAACTAGATAAACAGATACTTTCACATTTTGATAAAACACAGTATCCAAAAGATATTCTTTTCACTAAAGAGACCAAAGAGTTGTATACACAACTCCAGCAGCTCAATAAACCTGAAAAACTCCTAAAGTCCACAAAAATTCAAGAGCTTTTTAGTGATGATTTTAAAGCTGTTATCAAAAAAAGTCTTGAAGAGTTAAATAGTACAAACCATCCCCAAAAATTAGAGCTTATAAAACAGTTAGATAAACTTTCCCTACAAATGGACTATTATCAACTGCTCTCCCATCTCTCCAATGCTTCGGCCATCTATCTACCTTACTATTTTGATGCTTTAGAAGATGGAAATATCACACTTAAATCTGCAAAGAATGAAAAATTCTTTTGTGATATAGAGCTCCAGTTAAAAGAGTATGGTTTTTTGAGACTACGGCTTGGTATGTTTGAAAAGAATCAGCTTAACATCAACATTGAGTGTGAGTCCGTTGAACTGGAAACAAAAATGAAAAGTAATATTGGGCAACTTAAAGGAAATCTTCTCTCTGCAGGAATACATCCCAAAGATATCCGTTTTATCAAAAGTTCAAATGAAAATGCCCCAGCATATACGAATGAACAAGAGTTACAACTTGGTTTTGAGGTAAAAGCATGAAAAAGCAGGAGGCTGTTGCACTCAAATATGACCAAGCAAAAAACAAAGCACCAAGGATTACTGCAAAGGGAAAAGGTAAAACTGCACAAAAGATCATTGAACTTGCAGCGTTAAATGACATACCGATAAAAAAAGATGAAGATTTGGTAGAACTGCTCTCAAAAGTAGAACTTGACAAAGAAGTACCAGCTGAGATGTATAAAGCTGTTGCAGAGGTTTTTACATTTATTTACAATATGACGAAAAAATCAGAGTGATTCTTTCATTAATAGTTCCATATAGTTCTGTTCATCTATAGGCTTACTAAAAAGATATCCCTGAAAATAGTTACACCCTTTCTTTTGAAGATACTTTCGCTGATAAGGGTGTTCAACACCCTCAGCAATAACACATTTATCAAGTGTATTTGCCATTGCAATAATAGTATCGATTAATATTTTTTTATTACTCTCATCTTTTGGAATCTCATCAACAAAACTTTTATCTATTTTAATGGAATCTATCGGCAGTTTTGTAAGATAAGCTAAAGATGAGTAACCTGTACCAAAATCATCCATGCTTATTTTAACACCAAGTTTTTGTATCTTTTGGAGCAGATGCAGAGCAAAATCAATATCTTCAGCCATAACACTCTCAGTAATTTCAATAATTAACTGACTAGGCTTAATGCCTACAAGTGCTCTTTGTACAATATTATAAAACTCAGAGACCTGCAACTGTTTTAAAGAGACATTCACTGCTATATGCATCTCATTGGAAAGATTTAATGCATTAATACTCTTGATAACTCTATTTGCTTCAGAAAGTACCCATTCACCTATTTTAATTATATATCCATGATCTTCAGCCAACTCTATAAATTGATGGGGCAGCAAGAATCCAAATTTTGGATGATTCCAGCGTATCAGTGCTTCTGCTCCAACAATTTTTCCGCTTAAAGCTTCTATTTTTGGTTGAAAATGAAGTTCAAACTCAGCTCTTTTGAGAGCATGGAACATATCTTCTTCCAGTTGGATTTCATATGCTATCCTCTCATTAAGTTCCTGTGTAAAAAAGCTAAACTTATCACGTCCTAATTCTTTTGCCCTATACATTGCTATATCAGCATTTTTTAACAATTCTGATGCTTCATTACCATCTTTTGGATATAAAACAACACCGATACTTGTAGAGATATTCAATACATGTCCGTCAACCTCCCAGTGTTTTCGAAATAACGAGATAATCTTTTCTAAAATAATAGAGAGTTTTGTCTCATCGATATTTGTAAGGACTATAACGAACTCATCTCCGCCGAGTCTAGCAAATATATCCTCTTTTCGTAATTTTGGAGCGACTCTGTTTACAACCTCTTTTAAAAGTTTATCCCCAAAATCATGCCCCAAACTATCATTGATATTTTTAAAATGATCTAAATCCAAAAAGAGCAGAGCAAACTGAGTCTTCGTTCGTCTTGATGTGGAGATTAAACGGGAGAGTTCTTCTTCTAATGAAAATCTATTTGATATACCTGTCAGAGTATCATGTTTTGCAAGTGCCCGAAAACGGGCCTCACTTTGTGCCAGTTTTGAACGAGACTTCTTTTCCAACTCTTCATAAAGATCATGCATCTCTTTTGAAGAGACCTCTAAGGTATGCTCTAGAAACTCTCTGTCTTCATCATCATCTCTATATGCTTTCTCAACCAGATCTAGAAAAATCTTAAAATCTTTTTCTAAGACATCTCCTTTTGTATAGTTGATCTTTTTCAGCTGTCTTCGTAAAAGCCTATGCATCACTTTCCCATATAAGCGTCAATGTCATCGTTTGATTATGCAAATCACACTTTCCTGACGCCAGTGGTGATATCTCACCATAAGAGTAAAAACCTATCTGTTTTGTTTTTTGTGGTACTACATCCAATATCGCTTCAAGTTCCTCTTCTACCCTGCTTTTAAGTACCAAACGTCTTCCTACACAGCTAATTGCTATTGAGAGAACAACTTCTTCTTTATAGTCTTTCAGATACAGACTCTCAGCAGCCTCACTCGCACCATCAATAATGCGGTTATAATTTGCTTTCATCAATGTAACATGCGATCCTTGCGGAATATCTCCTGCGAAGGTAATGGACTGTTCTTCTTCATTAACTGCCAAAATGGTCCGCACTTTACTCTCATCCGAATCTGCTTCATCTCTTAGTTCTAGAGGAAACAAAAGTCCTGTTGCGGGTAAACCCGCAGCCTTCTCTCCCAAATACTTTTTATATATCTCTAAAGCCGGTTGTTTGTCAAGTTCATAAAGAACACTATCTCTGCTTTTTGTGACAATCCTCTCAATACCGAGTCTGTCCCATCCACCTTTGGAAGCATGGGCAATATGTACATGCTCTCCATAAAAACCAATAGCACAGACAAAACCACTCATTGGCTTACTGTCAACCACTACCCAGGTAGACTCAAACCTGTCATCATCAGCTGCAAGTCCACCGGTAATCGGTATATGTGAAGGAATCACTGAAGAGAGCCCCTCTGTCAGTTTTGAACCATTTGCATTGAGACCGTCAGAGAGTATAAAAACACCTTTTAAATCATCACGATACAAATCTTGTGCAATATTTACACCATCTTCAAAGGAGTTTTCGGTTGAAATGAGTGTACATAAAGAGTGCCTTAGTTTAGTATGTTCAAATTTCATCACAGATGCAACAAGCGAATCTTCATACAACTCATCTTGGTAAATCTCTCCTGCAGTCGAAGCACCGATAATAACAGCATTAAGAAAGGTTTGAGAGAGTTCCAACAGAGGGGTTTTTATAATTTCGACTTTTGAACTCGCAAAGACAATAATAAGTGTATTGGAGGAATCCAGCGTAGCATTGAGCGAAGTATTCCACCTGTCAGTGTAGAGATAAGTTTCTAAAAGCATACAGTATCCTTTAGAAACTATTATATTATTTTCAATATTAATTAAAAATTAACTTATTTCAACTGACTCCAATTGTCTCCGATATTCAGTGATGCTTTGAGTGGAATATTAAGTTTATAAATGTTCTGCATAATATCTCTAAATTTATCTCCTAAAACATCTGCATCATCCGCATCTACTTCAAAAATCAGTTCATCATGAATCTGTAGTAGCATCGTTGCCGACAGATTTTCTTCTAAAATAACTTGATGAATTTTATTCATACTCAGTTTAATCAAATCAGCCGCACTTCCTTGAAAAACACTGTTTACAGATTCTCTCTCATAGGCAGCTTTAAACATCGGTGTAGCACGCTCGTAGTCAAAGTATCTACGGCGCATTAAGAGTGTCTCAACATAACCCTTCTCTTTTGAAAAATCAACTATAGAGCGGAAGTATTGCTTAACCGTTGGAAATGACTCAAAATACTTCTCAATGATTGCTTTTGCCTCTTTGGTAGTTATTCCCAGAGTATCAGAGAGTTTCTTTTGTCCCATTCCATAAAGTAAACCAAAGTTTACCGTTTTGGCAATGTTTCTTTTTGCTTTTGCCTCCTCTTGTCCAAAAAGGATGATGGCAGTCTGTAAGTGAATATCTTTGTCATGCATAAAGGCATCTAGTAAAACTGGATCTTTTGAGAAATGTGCTAAAAGACGCAGTTCAATTTGTGAGTAGTCAATGCCAATGAGTTTTTTTCCTTTACCTGCTACAAAAGCCTCACGTATCTTTGCACCAAGCGGTGAACGCGTTGGAATATTTTGCAGATTTGGATTTTTAGAACTGAGTCTTCCTGTTGCAGTACCCGTTTGTACAAAAGAGGTATGAATACGATGTGCTTCATCCTCATATGCCAATTTCAAAAGTGGTTCAATATAGGTAGAGTAGAGCTTATAGACCTCACGGTACTCTAAAAGCTTGGGAATAATGTCATGCTTATCTTTGAGGGAGCTCAGTACTTTCTCATCTGTTGAGTAACCTGTCTTTGTCTTTTTCCCAACCGGCAGACCAAGTGTCTCAAAGAGTACAACACCTAACTGTTTGGTGGAGTTGATATTGAACTCTGTCCCGGCTAATGCGTAGATACTTTTTGTCAGACTCTCTAATGTTGCTTTTACCTCAACTAGAAAATCCTCTAAAAAGTTCACATCAACTCTTATTCCACGTCGCTCCATACAAAGCAGCGTACTTATAAAAGGAATCTCAACCTCTTTAGCTTCCTCTATCAAATGAAGTGCATCTTGAAGCTCCAGCTTGTGTAAAAAGAGTTTGTAGAGCTTGTAGGTGATAAGTGCATCCTCAGAAGCATACATACAGGCATCTTCAAGCTCAACAGAAGCAAAACTCTCACCTTTTTTGACCGTATCTTTAAAGGCTATCATCTCATGATTGAGAAGTGCCTTTGCAAGCTTATCAAGTGAAAGTGCACTCTCAGGATTGATAAGCCAAGCTAAAATCATACTGTCAGATTCTATCGGTAGGCTCTCAACACCTAAAAAACGTGTTACAAAATGCAGGTCAAACTTAATGTTGTGACCGACTACTCTGTGTTCAAATATCTTGCGCATAGCCTCTTTTGCATCATCTTTGCTGATTTGGTCCGGTACACCAAGATAGAAGTGCCCAAAAGGTACATAATAGGCTTCTTCTTCATTCATACAGAAACTAAAACCGACAAGCTTATCCTTTTCATAATCCAGTCCTGTTGTCTCTGTATCAAAAGCTATTAAAGTATCTTTATCAAGTCCATCCAGTACCTTAAAAAGCTCGTCTCTGTTTGTCAGTAGTTTTGCAGTGTATTCACTATTTGTACACTCCTCACTTCTGTTATTAGCTACTTTTTTAACAGCTGCTGCTTTTTGCTCTTCACTCACCATTTTTTTTGCATGCAGTGTTCGAAGAATTGCATTTTGTTCATACTCTACAAGCTCATCATAGATATTTATAAAGGGATTCTCAATATCCATCTTATAGGTTTCAAAATCGAACTCATCACAGGAAAAGACATCAGGATGCAGAGTTACAAGTTCTTTTGACATGTAAGCAGCCTCACGCGACTCAATGAGCTTCTTCTGCGTGGCACCTTTTATCTCATCGATATGCGCATAGATACTGTCCAAATCACCATACTCTTTTAAAAGTTTTTCAGCTCCTACTTTTCCTATCCCTTTTACACCGGGAACATTATCAGCACTGTCACCCAGAATAGACTGATAATCTATAAACTGCTTTGGTGTGACACCATACTTGTCATAGCAAGCTCGCTCATTCATCACTTTTTTCTTGATGGCATCAACAAGTGTTACATTATCATCATCGATGAGCTGACAGAGATCTTTATCATGAGAAACTATACGTACCTTATAACCCTTCTCTTTTGCACATTTCACCAGTGTAGCAATGATATCATCCGCTTCATAGCCGGTTTTACCAAGTGTCTTGTAACCCATCTTATTAATCCACTCCATAGCAACCGGGAGCTGCTGAGTGAGCTCTGGTGGCGGTGCTTGACGATTTGCTTTGTAGTTTGCATCTATCTCATTACGAAATGTTTCTCCTTTGGAGTCAACTGCAAAGATGATATAGTCACTGTCATGGTCACGTGAGAGTGTAGAGATGAAGTTCGTAAATCCTGTTAAAAGTCCCGTTGGAAAACCCTCTTTTGTCTTTAGGTGCTGTGGTAGTGCATAGAAGCTTCGAAAGAAAAACCCAAAAGTATCTATTATTGTGACAGTTTTTGACATTAAGAAGCCTTTATGACATCAAGTATATCATCGATGGCATCCTCTAGTATCTCATGGTCATAACCAGCGTCTCTTGCTTTTCTTAGACCAAAGTTTATAGCTTGTTCGCTAAAAGGTTTGTTAACAGGTAAGACAGTTTTTACAATATGCAGTGCTGTTGCATACTCTCTGACCTCTTTTGGTGCTGCAGCGGGATTGTCTGCATAACGAATCATCTCTACAAATTCATCCTCAAATCCCCAATGTTCAAAAATAAGGGCCGTTACTTCTGAACTTGTAACATTTACATAAGATTTTTCAACTTGAGCGAGATTATTTGACATCTCTACTTCTGATTTAAAACTGATATCTTCATCTTCTTTAATGACATCACTCGCAATTAATATCTTACCTGTTTCTTGAAGAAAAGCCGCAAGATAGAGTTTTTCAGCTTTTTGTTTGTCAATTTTTTGATACCATTTACTCATCAATGTTGCCTGCATAGAAGATATCTCTGCAAATTTGTCACTTGTTATGCCATAGGGCTGCATATCAACATTTAAAAGTTTTCTCACAGCATTTCCAAGAGCAATGGAGCGTGTCATACTCATACCAAAAAGGCTTACTGCCTGAGAGACATTTTTAATCTCTTTGCCAAAGCCATACAGAGGTGAATTTGCAGCCTTTAAGAGATTTGCTACAATCATAGGATCATGTTCAATAACTTTTGCCAACTCCCCAATCCCAGCTTCTTCATCCGCATATACTCTATTGATATCTGCTATTGTTTTTGAGAGAGGAGGAAGTGATTTTATACTGTCAGCGATTGAACTTTTCATACTATTGGCCTTTGATTTTTTATTTATTATATCACACTAGCATTAAATTAAAAGGTCGATATCCAATGCTCTTTTTCTAGTGGCATTGCAGAATTGTACGTAACGGATTTGTCAGATAATCATAGCCGTTATATAACGTAAAAAGACCATATAAAATTACCGCAACCGAAGAGAGGCTCATCATCATATTTCTAAAGCTTGTCGCTGATGCAAGAGATGAGAGAAATCCAAGTGAAAACATTGCAGGAATCGTACTGATTCCAAAGATAAACATCACTAAAGCACCATAAAACGGGCTTGCTGTACTTGCTGCAGTGATGGCAAAGAAGTAAACAAATCCACAAGGAAGTAAACCATTGAGCATCCCCAGTATAAAAAAACTGATATTTGATTTTGAGCGCAGTATCTTTTGAAAAGATTGTTTATAGAAATTTGAAGAAGAGATAGAGTGCTCTATCACTGTCAAGAACTTTATTTTTCCCATCAAGGAAAGTCCTGCAAGTATCATCGCAACCCCCGCAATGATTAAAAGTATCCCGTTTGCACTGTTTGAAAATGTTGCCACTCCGCCAATAGCACCAAAGATAGCACCAAGAAGCGTATAGGTAAGTACTCGACCGAAGTTATAAAGCAGATGTGCTACTGTTTTTGAGACTTTTGAACTCTCTGGCTCTATTTTAATCGTAGAGTATGCTAGTACAATGCCGCCACACATTCCGATACAGTGCCCAAAAGAGCCTAAAAAAGCGATAGAGACAATAGTTAAAAGGTTGATTGTATCCATCTATTTCCCTAAAAGCTGTTTACGAATTTTAGGGTCTTTCATAGTCTCTCCACGTAATACTTTTAATCGCATACTCTCAAAGTCAATCATCCCCTCACCCTTCTTCTCATAAGCCCCAAAACCATAGCCCATAGGTGTCAGTTCATTCACTGTATAATACGCCTTTCGTCCATCAATCCATCTACGCGTGTCACGACTCATGACCCAGATAACTGCATCTTTTGCAAACGGTTTGTCTTTGAGCCACTCTACAAAATCTCCATGGTCATGAAAAAACCAGGTTTTTCCATCAGGTCCAACAACTTGAGAAGCATAAGTTAGTTCAGTAATTACCATACCACAAAAGCTGTCTTGGCACTTATTTATTTCCATTTTTAGAGGAACTTTTTTCAGGTTTCCCTCCTTAATAACTACCATTTTCTGTGCATTGCCAAGTGATAAGAAGAGTGTGACTATAAGAACAATAATAACGATTACTATAAGTAGCGGTGCGAATTTTTTCATGTGCGTATTATACTCCCTTTGAGTTAATCTCGTCTCTTTTTGCCTTTTCCAAGGTCATCATAATGTAAAAACTTCTCTAAATCTTTTTTAAAATCATCATCCAAAGCATCCCATATAAGCTTCTTTTTTGCATATCGTTCCAGATCTTCTTTTTTTGATTTTTTCAGATCGCGAATAAGATAATGATAGCGTACTAAATCTTTTGTATAGTCACTGATCAGAGGCCAGTTTTTAATGATTTGATAACTTGTCTCTTCGTGGTTTGTAAAACTCCACTCATTAAACTCCCTATCCTCTTCATCTTTTTTAAAAGCGACAAAAGGCTTACCGATATCATGTAATAATGCAGCAGATAACATCTTAAAATCACCATGTTTAAGCGTATAATATACAACACGCAAGGTATGCCACAAGACTCCATGTTGATGCCATTTGTTTTGTGTAAAAAAGAGTGAGTCTAAAAATGGCTTTGAAAATATTTTATTATTTACTTCATTCATAAACTCTCCTTTGTTATAGGATGATATACAGATACCGTATCTTTTAGATCCTGCTTTTGTATGTGTGTATAGACCTGTGTTGTCAGTAGTGATGCATGTCCAAGCAACTCCTGCACTACTCGTAAATCCGCACCACCTCGAATGAGCGAAGTCGCATAAGAGTGACGCAGTATGTGAGGAGATACTCCAAGATACTTCTGCGTGATTTTATAGGCAGATATACGACTCAGTTTACCACCTCTGTAGTTATACCATAAGTAATCTTTCTCAAACGGAGCCTCACGCAAGTACGTATCAATTGCCTCACGTGCTATGACTGCCAATGGAACTATGCGCTCTTTTTCCCCTTTTGCATGACGAATATGCAGCCATTCTCCTTCAATATCATTGCGTGAGAGCTCTAACGCTTCACTGATTCTCGCTCCACTTGCATACAAAAAGAGAATAAGTGCATAATCACGCAAACCTATCCAGCTACTTCTGTCAATAAGCTCCAGACCTTTTTGAATCGCTTCATAAGAGAGAAACTTTGGTAAGAGCTTGGGAATTTTTGCAAGACGAAGCTTTGAGCGTTTATCTAAAAACTGTGACTTGTAACAAAAATCGAAAAAAGCATTGATTGAAGAGAGTTTACGATTGAGCGTTCTTTTGTTTTCATAACTCTCTAGTGCCCAAAGGAGTGTCACTGTATCGAGCTTTATAAGCGGTTTTTTGAGCTTCTCTTCAAAAAAAAGTAAATCACTCCTATAGGCTTCAATACTTTTTTTTGAGAGTGCCTTTGTGACTGTTATATACTCTATAAAAGCCTCTAACTCATTTGACATTATTCTACGAGGATTTTCTCATCATCTACATAAAAAACATTATCACCGACAAAAACAAAACCATCATCAAAATCAACTTCATGTACAGTGTAGTCAAAGCTTTTTTTATCCACAACTATCATATAACCTTCTTTTTCAAGGATATAGAGCTTATCATTATGATTTATCATCCCAAGAAAGTGTGCAAAAGGAAGCTTGATTTTTGAATCTACCTGTAAGTCAGGAGTGAGTGCAAGAATCTCTCCCTGTTTTGTTGTAATATAGATAAGTTTGCCATCAAAAACAATATTACGAATCTCATACTTTTGACGCAGCTCTTTTTGTGCCATTGCAAGGAGTTTATACGAAGTCGCTGCCAGAATTTTATTGTCTGCGATATTAAAATAGATGACATTGTTAAAATAATCTTCCGAAGAGACTATAACCGTTCTTAAACGCTTTTTTAGCTTTGTATTTACAATAATTACTTTTCCGTCCAAAGTAGAAAAAAGTACTAAATCATTTAAAAAGAAAGGGTTTACAATACGCATATCATTGGCAATGACCTTGCCACCCTGTTCTCTAAAGAGTATCTCTTTTGTTTGCGTATCATAGAGAGCTATATCATCATTTGTAAAGAGTACGGCTAAGATGTTTCCAGAAACACTTGCACCTGCGATGGTCTTTTTTAGATCAATGTTTGTCTTCGTACCATCTTTTGTAGAAGTGAGTGTTACGTTTCCATCAATCGATGCACTGATGACTCTATTGTCACTCAGTGAGATAACTCTTTGATTCTCAGGAATCGTTACATTAAGCTCACCATTTTCTGAGAGAACTTTTCTGTTTTCTAGCAGTGCTACATTTGCAGAAGTATCGACGATACTTTCATCCATTGCAGATGTTTTCTCCCAATCATTGGAGAGTTTTTTCGGTTCATAAACCTCTTTTGTACTACATGCACTCAATAAAAGTACAAGAAATGATAGTAAAAATATATTCTGCTTCAAAATCTATTTTACTCCGTAATGCATTAATGCACTTGTTACCTGAGCCATAGAAGAGTTTGCACTGATCATACTGAGTTTGTTATGTGCTTCGTCAATTTTACCCTCTTGCATTAAGAGAATAGCGCTCATAACCATCGCCAAATCTTTATAGATGGCATTTTGTTTTCCTGAGTATGCCTCTAGTGCTGCTAAATCCTCTTTATACTCCGCTGCTTCATATTGCGCTGTATCATTGACTATCAAAGCTTTTGAGTTTTTAAGTTTTTCCAGTTCAGCCGCACTCTCTTGAGCTATTGCCTGAGAATAAAGCCATACATCATGTAACTGAGGCGAAAGTGATTCAAGTCTTGCGAGTGCTAGTTCATCTTTAGGATTTTTTTGCAGCTCTGCCAAAGTCTCATTTGCAGACTCAATTCTGTTTTGCTCACTTGCTTCATATGTAAGATTTGCAACAACAATTAAAACAATTGCAACAACAGTACCAATCAAAGGCTTTTTATATTTTTTTACAAATCTCTCTGTAATCACCGCTTTTTCAAAAAACTTCTCTTCTGAATTCAGCTCATCTTTTACCATCTCTATATTTTCTTTTAAATTCAAAACTTTTCCCTTATCTATACATACATCTGCATTTTAAAATTTCATAATATTATCGCATAGTTTGTTAAAGTTTCATCAAACAAATAAGGTTTCTATGTTAAAATCTACAAATTAAATTATATACGGAGAAATTATGCAAGTAGATGACGCACTATTAAGCAGATTAGAAAAATTATCATTTTTAAAAATAAGTGAAGACAAACGTGAAGAAATCATTGAACAACTCTCCGAGATTGTCGGCTTTGTAGATAACCTCAGCGAATTAGATACCGAAGGTGTCGATGCAACATTTGCAATGAGTGATGCAGCTACTCCTTTGCGTGAGGATACGCCAGACTGCAATCCAGAAATCCATGAAGAGATTCTCAAACATGCACCAAAAAGTGCAGATGACTTCTTTATAGTACCAAAAATCATCGAGTAGCAATGATAAAAGTTTACGGTATCAAAAACTGTGACAGTGTAAAAAAGGCACTGAAGTTTTTTAAAGAAAACAACATTGCATTTGAACTCATCGACTTTAAACAAGAGCCACTTCCATGTGAAAAAATCACCGCGTGGTTAGAAAAAGTAGATATCAACAAGCTTTTTAATTCACGAAGCACGACATATAGAAATCTCAAACTAAAAGAGCTCAATCTTGATGATGCCCAAAAAGCAGAATGGCTTTGCAAAGAAAATCTTCTCATTAAAAGACCTGTTGTAGAGTTTGACGATAAGCTTACAGTAGGCTATAATGAGCAAGAATATATTCAAAATTTCAAGTAAACAGGAGCTTTTATGAGTGAAGAAGTTGCAACACCATCCGAAGGTGCAAACAAAAGATTAGACATCAAAAAATTACTCAAAAGTGTTTTAGCGTTCAAATCTTCTGACTTACACCTTGTTGTTGGAAGTGAACCACAAATCAGAATAGATAAAGAGCTACGTGCTCTAAATCTTCCGGTTTTAACAGCAAATGATGTTGAAGAGATGGCCTACTCTCTCATCGAAGACAAGCAGAAAAAAGAGTTTGAAGAGCATAATGAACTTGACTTCTCTTTTGAGTTGAAAGATATTGGACGTTTTCGTGCCAACTACTACCGTACTATTCACGGAATCGGTTGTGCTTTTCGTATGATTCCAATTGATATTCCTACTCTAGATGAGTATGGAAACCCTCCAATCTTTAAAGAACTTGTAAAAAAAGAAAAAGGGCTTATTTTAGTTACCGGTCCAACAGGTTCAGGTAAATCAACGACACTAGCTTCCATGTTACATGAGATCAATATGACAGAACGTCGTCACATTATCACGATTGAGGACCCGGTAGAGTTTGTGCATAAAAACATCAAGTCACTCTTTTCACAACGTGATGTAGGAAGTAATACAGAGTCATTTGCAACAGCATTAAAGTATTCACTCCGTCAAGACCCTGATATTATTCTCATCGGGGAGATGCGTGATGCCGAGACAATCGGTGCAGCTCTGACTGCCGCTGAAACCGGTCACTTGGTTTTTGGAACACTCCATACCAACTCAGCTCCTAGTACTATTAACCGTATTATCGATGTTTTTAGTGGTGAAGAGCAAGCTCAGGTTCGTGCACAGTTGGCATCTTCTTTAGTCGCTGTAATTTCTCAGACACTGATTCCTCGTATCGGAAGTGGTAAAGTGGCAACACAAGAGATTTTGATCACAAATCCTGCAATTCAAAATCAGATTCGTGAAGATAAAGTACACCAAATCTACTCACAAATGCAACTCAACCAACAAGAGACATTTATGACTACACAAACACAACAGCTAATTGAACTCCTTCAAAAAAGAGTTATTACAAAAGAAAATGCTATCAAAAACTCGAACCGTCCAGAAGAGTTAATGAAAATGATAGAAGGGCTGTAAAAGCCTTTCTACTCCTCTTTTTTTAGAACAACATTTCCCAAACCTGTTTTAACAGGATAGCCGGCTTTTGCCCAACCTTTCAGACCACCTTTGAGTGTTGTTACATTTTTATAACCCATTTTTCGCAGCACTTCTGCAGCCAATGCTCCACGGCCACCTCGACGACAATATGTCACAATAACAGCATCTTTGTCTTTTATCTCTTTATCTACTTTCCACTCTAAATTCCCACGTGTGATAGTATGGAAATTCTCTTTATTAAATTCATCATAAGGGATACTCCCTTCCGAACGCTGCTCGCTCTCACGTACATCAAGAACGATAACATCCTCACCCTCATCCAACATATACTTGAGCTTTTGAGGTGTTATTTCCCCAACTTCTTTTTTAGCTTCATTGATTAAGTCCATCTTGCTCATCTCTTTTGCCATTACCAATGTACTTGATGCCAAGATACCTATAAACACAACTTTTAAGAATCTATCTTTCATTTCATTCCTTGATTTGATTTTACATACTCTATCAAGAGTCTGTAAAATTTATATAAAATCTATTTAGCTAAATTCGAATTTAGGCATTTAGCTAAATAGCTTCAAGTATGCTATAATCTTTTTTATAAAATGTCAAGCAATGAATAAGGGTATGTATGTTAGATATGCAGCAGAAGATAAAAATTTTTAAAGCATTGGGGAATGAAACACGATTTCTTATTTTTAAAAATATATTTACAGGTGGTTATACCTGTTCCATTGATAAAAAAGACCCAAATGTTCAGGTAAGCCCTCATGCAACATGTGTAAGCACTATCGCTGAGCATTTTAACTTCTCTTTACCTACTATTTCAAAGCATTTAAAAGAGTTGCGTGAGGCCAATATTGTCACTATGGAGAAAAAAGGGAATAAAATCTATATTGAACCAAATATTGAAACAATACGAGAGCTCGGCAGTTGTTTTAGTACACTCGTTGAGAATTTTGAAAACAACCGAGAAGCCTTTTTTGGAGAAGTAACCCTCAGCTGATTATTGCTTGCGAAAACGTATCATTTTAAAACGCTCACCCAAAAAGTTTGGCATGATAAGGATTTTTGCTTTTTCTAACTCTTGTTTATAGATCTTCTCATCTGCATTTTTTTGAAGCATCTCCAAAAGTTCTAAAAGTCCCATATCAACAAGAGCCACCATCTGTGCTTTAAACTCTACAAAATCAACTCCAGCTTCAATATAAGCATCTTTTACATGCTCAAAGGTCACATCATAGGTAATATCACTCTTTTTAAAAAGCTGTTCTCTTGGAATGTAATCTTCATTATCTTCAGGGAGAAAAAAAGGAAGTACTTTATGTTTCGTATAGACACGCAGTGAAAAATCTGGTCGAGCCTGCATCTCACCATAATCAAAGCTCATAAATTCAAACTGCTCTGCAGCTCCTGCCATCTCACGTGCAAACTCTTCATAGCCAACAGCTATCTCACCTCTGTCTTTATGGTACTTTTTCGCTTTTTGCTCTACCCAATCATCTTTTTGATCAAATATCACTTCATGATCTTCAACTCGTGCCACATCACCCTTGAAGTAGAGTTCACAAGGAAATGCATCAAATATCTCATTTGCAATAAAAAAAGCATTCTCGACATGCATCTCACGCAGAGATTTATAGTGTGTGAGCTTTACAACATCACCAAAACTCTCTGCAAAATATTCTCTCTGTTGCCTCTGCAGATCATCAAAACGCTCAATGATGACAAAGTTAAACGAAGAGAGCAATGCCGGTCTTAACGTATAAAGAAACTCACACACATCAGCCAAAAAGTAACCATGATGCGCACCAATCTCACAAATCGTTGCATCAGGCTGTAAAAATCCCTCATCCACCAAAGCAATGATATGCTTGGCAATGGTACCACCAAAAAACTTGCTTGTACTTACTGCTGTATAGAAGTCACCCTCTTTCCCTATGTTTTTATAGGTCGTATAGTAACCATCTTCACCATAGAGCCACTCTGTCATATATTCACTGAATTTCATCTACTCTCCACTATTTACATACATCTCATAGAGTGTTAACAACTCTAACTGCTTGTCTATCTCATATATCTCTGTATCTATATTTTGTATCTCCAAAGAGTTTTTGAGCGTATCGACATCGTACTCTGTCTTGTACCCTGCAGCAAAAAGCTCTTTTGTATCACGAAGTAACTTACTATAGAGTTCTTTGTTCTCTTTTGAAAGTGCTATTTTCTTGTCAAAGTTTTCAATATTATGCATGACCTGTTCAAAAAGAGCCTGCAGTTCTCTTTGTTTGTCTTTTTTAAGTAGCTGTGCTTTGAGATAATCTACACGTGCTGATTCAATATCACGAAATGTATTGATATCCAAAGGAACAGTTGCCCGAAAACCATAATCATAATAATTTAACTCGTTCGAACTGTCAAAGAGACTACCACCAGCATAGAACTGCTGCCCACTGCTTTTACTCCAGTTATACCCGGCTGTGATGTTTACGCGAGGAAGATACTTTGCGACACGCACATCTTTAGCATATCTGTTTTTTTGAATCTCAGCATCTCTTTGTTTAAGTACGATATTATGTTTGATAAACTGCTCTGGTGTCAAATATTCAAGATGTGGAATCCTTGCTGTTTTATAGTCCAGATCACTCAAGGTCTGAAACTGTGTCACAAGTTTTTCTTTTACTGTCTCTATATCATAAAGTGTCTGGATGACTATATTTCTTTGAATGATTGCATTGTCCAAGAAACCAGAATCCAGCTGTCCACTAAGATACTGCTCTTTTTTCTGTGCCAGATTTATTTCGGAGTTTTTGATTAAAAGTTTCTGTTTTTTTACTTTTAAAGCAGTCTGCTTTATCTGCATAAGCAGTGCTACGGCATCTTTTATCATCTTTCGTTTTGCAACATCAATGCTGTAGTCCGAATAGCGCCTGCTTGCATTGGCAAATTTGATACCATAATAGATACCACCACTTTGAAAAATCGGTTGGTCCATCTTAATGGCAGCACTCTCATTTTGCTGCTCTTTTTCATAGGGTTTTGAGCGTGAAAATGAGTAGTTTATATTGAGCGGTGCTATCCATGAATCACGCAGTTTTGAGCTCTCTGCTGCATTCTTTTCATAATCATACCCAAATGCATCTTGCTTGTATTTTGAGATATAAGCATCTAAACTTGCATTGTTCTCATTGGCAAAAAGACTAGAGCCCAGAAACAGCAGCAGTGAGAGCTTTAAAGCCTTCATCAATTTCCTCTTTTGTAATTGTAAGTGGTGGTAAGAAACGAAGTGTGTTTCTTCCGGCTTTAAGCACCATCACTCCATTTTCTCTTGCACTATTGATGATATTTGACAAAGTCTCGGCATCTTTTACACGGAGTCCACACATCATACCAAAGCCGACTTTTTGAGTAAAAATATCTTGATGTTCTTTGTAAAATGCTTCAAGAGCTTGGTTGAAAATCAAAGATGTACTCTCCAAATCACCGCTCTTTTTTAGCTCATCGAGAATATCAACTACTTCACATACTGCACGAGCTGAGAGATAGTTTCCTCCAAAAGTTGAGCCGTGATCACCTGCTGAGAGCACATTTTTAAGTGTTGTCATAACTATACCGACAGGAACTCCTCCAGCAACACCTTTTGCTAAAGTAATGATTTCAGGTTCAATACCATAAGCCTGAGAAGCTGTAAATTCACCTACACGATAACATCCAGTCTGTACTTCATCAACGATAAGCGGAATCTCTTTTTCTTTAAGCAGTTTTTCCAGAGCCTGCACTTTTTCTTTGTCTTGCGGTTCAACACCACCCTCACCTTGAATCAGCTCTATCATTACAGCTGCTGTATGGTCATCTAAAAGAGATTCTATCTCATCAATGCCATCGGCATAAACAAAACCATCAGGAAACGGTCCAAAGTAGTTATGCATAGACTCTTGGCCTGTTGCTTTTACGGTTGTAATTGTACGCCCATGAAATGAGTGGTTGAGTGTAATGATTTTATAGCGTTTTATCTCTCCATCACGTTCACCGTGCTTACGTGCTATCTTAATAGCTCCCTCATTTGCTTCTGCACCGGAGTTTCCAAAGAAACACTGCATATCATAGCCACTTGCCTCTACCACTCTCTGTGCTGCTTTAGCCTGCGGCGCAATATAGTAAAGATTTGAGATGTGTGTTATTTGTGAGACCTGCTCACACAAAGCCTGTGCAACTCTTTTGTTGGCATGTCCGACAGAAACCACACCGATTCCCGAAGTAAAATCTATATATTTTTTCCCATCTGCATCAAAAAGTGTTGCATTTTCACCTTTTACAAACTCAACATCTGCTCTCGCATATGTCGGCAACACATATTTTTTATCTAGCTCTTCTATATTCATAAAAATCCTTTAATTTACTTTTTCAATTCTGACAAAATTCTCTTGACAGATTGCACTTTTACCTTCATAGGAATGTTTTGAAGTCGTTAAATTGTTTACGCCCTTAGTCCCGCTGTAAATAAGAACACAATCCTCACGCAAGTCATCATTCAGCTTTACCGGCAACTCTACTTCACCTACATTTGAGATAAGTTTTACCAACTCACCCTCTTTATATCCTAGAGCACTGTGAAGATAGACATTCTCTTCTCTGTAAAATTGAGAATTGAGTGACTTCGGTGATTTGACAGTGATAAGATAGAACTCATTTTCTTCGACCTTTTGCGGTACTTCAAATTCTTCTAAAAAAACAAATTCACCATCATCCGTATCAAAGCCCTCTTGATAAGGTATTGCTTCACGCTTTTCTACTTCAAAAGAGCCATCAATCTTCACGACAGCATGATTTTTAAAGTGTTCAAGATACTCAGCCTCACTTTTTAGCGCAATATCATACTCTTTGGCTAAAAATACCGCTAAATCATACTCAGATATCCCAATATCACTCTCTTGCTGTTGATGCATTAACATCATGCCGTTATGTGAATAAGATGTTCTGATATCATCTTTTTCTAAAAATGTTTTGGCAGGAATGACCAGATCTGCGATCTCACTTGTCTCATTCTCATACAAACCAAAATAGACAACATTCTCAACATGTTCGATACTGTCTCGCACTCTGTTTGAGTCTGGCATCTGAGAGAGTGGGTTTGCACCTTGGATAAAAACTGTTTTAAACTCATCAAAAGGCGTATCTACCTTAGAGACTTTTTTTGCTTTACTGAGATCAAATGGCATCTTTATAGCCTCTTTTGAATTACCTAGATAGGCAACACCACACCCCTTTTTTCCAAAAAGACCAAGACCTACGGCAAAAGCATCGATAGCACGCATAACATCTGCACCGTCACGATACTTCTGAATACCGACACCACAAACGATAGCCGTCTTTTTGCCGACGACAAGATGTAAGAAATCACCAATCTGCCCAAGTGTCATACCGATATCTTCAAGTATCGCTTTAATACGAATCGTCTGCGTAAGTTCATAATAATCTTCATGCTCACTTGCAAACTCTTTTAAAAATGCATCATCACACGAATCTTCAATGTGCAAAAAACGGTACAGAAGCATCGCTAAAAAGATGTCAGTATGCGGCTTGATCTGAATATGCAGATCTGCCATCTTTGCAATCTTTGTCTTTACAGGATCAATAACAATAACTGTCTTGTCTTTAATGAGCGGTAAGAGATGTGAAGATGTTACGTGAGGGTTTCTTCCCCAAAAAACAATAACTTCAGACTTTGCAATCTCAGAGAGTGGCATATTTTTATTGCTTCCTCTGCCTTCAATGATTCCCGCTTCTCCTGCTCCGTCACAAAGTGATCCCTCTGTAACATACGTTCCCATTTGAGCAAAAACATGCTCTGTTACACCCTGCATCAATGCGAAGTTTCCACTACTACGATAACAGAGCGTTTCACTCTTCAGATTAGCATCAAGTATCTCCTTGAGTTTAGCAAGAGCCTCATCCATACTAATCTCTTGACCTTTATAACGAGCTTTTTCTATTCTTGCATGAGCATCATAATGGTTAATATGAGGGCATAAAAAACCATTTGTATGTCCGTCTTTAAAAGCTTTTAGTTTGCCATCATCATAAACAATGCCACAGGCATCATAACAATCCAATGGACAAGCCGTAATACTACTTTTCATCTTTTTGTCCTTTAAACTCAACTTTTACCAATTGAGAGAAAACTTTTGGTGCATTTATAGCAATTTGTACTTTATACTTTGATATATTGATACTGTCTGCAATATTTAAGACTCGTAAAATCTTATAATTACTCTTTTTGTCATCAATATAGATAATTTTATCTTGAATATTTTGTAATTCATCTGTATCTACATAAACTGTCAGCAGTGCTTTTGACATATCTGCTACTCTTGCTAATGGAGTACCAATATTGACAACCTGTCCCTCTTCAACATCAATAGAATAGAGTAAATAGCCCTCTTGTATAGCTTTTTTATCTCGTATGTTTTTTTGCAGCTGTATCTCACGCAACTCTAGGTCAGCAATGGAGTTTTTCAGTGAGTTTACCTCTTTTTGTGTTGCGATAAATGAGTTCTCACTTACAATCAAATCATAGAACTCTCTATCTTTATCAATACGGGATTTTATTTTTAATGCTTCTGTTTTTTTAAAATTTGCTCTTTTTCTTTTAAGTACTTCTTTTAAATTTTGTAATATCTCTTGATTTAGTTTCAGTGTATCTTTCAAACTTATGAGTTTTTTTCTCACATCTGCTAGTTCTGCTGTGTCAATTTCAGAATCTATAAGAAGAAACGGCTTTTTAGAGAGCTTTTTACCCAGCATATTTTCATCAATAAAAGTCACTTCTCCAATGACATTCGATGTAATTTTTTTAAACTTGTAAGGTTGTACTTTTGAGTAATAGACCTCACTGAGTAAAAGTTGTGAAGTTAAAAATAGATAGAGTAGTATTCTCACTTAATTATGCCTTCTTTTTAATTTTAATAGTTTCTATTTTAACATTTCCTAGCTAATATTCAAGCATATTTCATTTTATTTTTGCTACTATTAAGGCATATTTAACGAAAAGGTATTTAATGTCTGTATTAGATAATGTTGATGCTGCTACAAATCTGGCAAAAAACAACGAACTGCAACTTTTGGTATTTCGTGTAAGCGAAAAAGAGGACTCTGCATACTATGCTATCAATGTTTTCAAAACAAGAGAAGTCGTTGAATCAAAAAATCATTTCTTAACACAGATACCTTCACCACATCCTCTTTTAGAAGGCACTATCATTCTTCGTGGTCTGCAGATTCCTATATTAAACCTACCGGCATGGCTAGGGGTGACTCTTACAAAAGAGGAGATTGAACGCTCAAATATCTTAATATGTGACTTTAACGGCGTGATTATCGGTCTTCGTATTATGTCTGCATATAGAGTTATCAAGAAAAACTGGAATGAGATGCATGCCCCTGATAGTTACAGACTTAAAGAAGATGGTGTTGTCATGAACGATACACGCCTGGAAGACGGCTCACTCTGTTTGATACTTGATTATGAAAAACTTCTTGCAGATGTGCTACCACAAGCACTTGTTGATGTAGACAGAGATACAGAGATGCTTAAAGACATAGATCTTCCTGATAAGCTCAAATTTGGAACAGTTCTCATTGCAGAGGACTCTAAAACGGCACAAAGACATCTTGTACAACTCTTCGCACGTGCAAATATTACTATGAAACTTTTTGACAATGGAAAAAAACTTCTTGATTATATCAATGAGCTCGATGAAGCACAGATTGAACAAGTCTCTGCTATCATTACAGATATTGAGATGCCGGAGATGTCAGGATTTACTGTTGTTAAACTCTTAAAGTCAAATCCAAAAACAAGCAATATCCCAATCGTTATAAACTCATCAATGACAGGTGACAATAATAAACGTGAAGCAGAAGTCCTTGGAGCAGATGGCTTTATCGATAAAACAAAAAGCCATAACATCATCCCTCTTATCGCTTCAATCATGAAAAAAACTGCCCAAGCGTAGTTTTTTCTTTTTTCTTTTTTCTTTTGTTAATTTTTCAAAAATCTATAAAATAATTACGTCGAATAAATTTAAAGAGTGATGTAAAGTGCCCTGAAAGAAATGCCCTTGGGGTACAAGGCGCTGATGACGAAGCGTACTTTCGTATGCGCTGTGAGTGAAACGAGGAAGTACTCTTGGGGTATGAGAAAGAAGCAACGCAGCAAGTGCGTCGCTATTTACATTTTAGTTATTGAAAGAGTGAGATTAATACTCCGGCTGCTACGGCTGAACCGATTACACCCGCAACATTAGGCCCCATCGCATGCATAAGAAGCATATTCGTTCTATCATACTCCATACCAACTTTATTTGATACACGAGCTGCCATAGGAACTGCAGATACACCTGCTGAACCGATAAGTGGGTTAATTTTATGACCTGGGAAAAGATTCATAATCTTAGCCATAAGTACACCTGCTGCAGTACCAACAGAGAATGCAACGATACCAAGAACCATAATAAACATAGTCTCAGGTACTAAGAACTGATCTGCTGCCAGTTTAGAACCAACACCAAGACCTAAGAAGATCGTTGTAATGTTGATAAGTGCATTTTGAAGCGTATCATTCAAACGCTCAACTACACCTGACTCTTTTAAGAAGTTACCAAACATAAACGCACCGATAAGTGGTGTAGATTCTGGTAAAACTAAAATCGCAAGAACAAGTACTAAAATAGGGAAAATCAGTTTCTCTAAACGAGATACGTGACGTAGTGTACTCATTTTGATTTTTCTCTCAGCTTCACTTGTTAACGCTTTCATAATCGGAGGCTGAATGATTGGTACCATCGCCATATATGAGTATGATGCAACCGCAATCGCTCCAAGAAGCTCAGGTGCAAGTTTTGTTGCGATAAAGATAGATGTCGGACCATCCGCTCCACCAATAATTGAAATCGCAGATGCTTGCTGCAGTGTAAAGTCAACAAGACTAGCTTGAGAGAGTGCAACTGCACCAACAAGTGTACCAAAGATACCAAATTGCGCAGCACCACCAAGAAGCGCTGTTTTAGGGTTAGATAATAGTGGACCAAAATCTGTCATCGCACCAACACCCATAAAAATGATGATAGGGAACATTTCATTCGAGAGACCCATCTGATAGATGACTCCCAAAAAGCCGTGATCTCCTGCGATACCAGCTACCGGAATATTGGCTAAAAGTCCACCAAAAGCAATAGGTAGGAGTAAAAGTGGTTCAAAACCTTTAGCAATTGCAAGCCAAAAAAGTAAAAATGTTACAAGAATCATAATTACACGGCCTAAACCTTTATGAAAATCACTCATTGGCTGACCAGTTGCACTCATCTCATCCTCACGTGGATTTACAAGTGCTACGATACCTGTTGACTCCAAGAATCCTGTTATCATCTCTGAAAAAGGTTTAGATTGATAATTCTCTTCTTTATGCGTTGATGATACTTGCTGTTCTGTTGTTGCATGTTCTGATGCAGCAGCATTTGCAGAAAATGCAAATGCAAAAAGCATCAATGATGCAAGTAGTTTAATTACAATATTTTTCATCTGCTTATCCTAAGACTGCTACGACTTGACCTTCTACAACTTTATCATTTGTAGCTACATTGATAGATTTGATTACTCCACCTTTTGGTGCAACAACATCTATCTCCATTTTCATAGACTCAAGAATCATGATTACATCACCTTCATTAACGCTCTGACCTGGATTCGCTACGATTTTCCAAACATTACCCGGAAGTAATGCTTTGATATCTACACCTTCACCTGATGCTGCTGCTGGAGCCGCTGCTGCTGGAGCTGCGCTTTCACCATTTACTGCAGTTACTTGGATATCTGCATCACCTTCTGCTACTTGAACACTAAATTTTTGACCATCTACTACTACTGTATAATTTCCACTACCCATATTTGAACTTCCTTCTTCACAATCTTTTTTCATTTCTGAAATTTTACGTACGTTTAATTCGCCTTCACCTTTTAAGAATGCGATACCTTTTTCCTGACAAGCTGCTGCGATAAAGATATTTTCTTCAGTGATCTCGATATCTTCATCTTTAAGTCTGTTAATCCAGCTCTCTAAAGATTTTGCAGGATCAGCATCAGCCAGATCTAAAGCTTTTTCAGTTGTTGGCTCAAGTTTTAACTGCTCTGAAGCAATTTTAACTATCTCTGGATCTGGTTCAACCGGAGTTTTACCAAAGTATCCAAGAACCATTTTTCCATAACCTGGAGCAATTGCTTTCCAAGGACCTTGCATAACATTGTTGAGTGCCTGTTGGAAATAGAACTGTGAAACCGGTGTTACTGATGTACCGTACCCACCTTTTTCTACAACTTCCTGCATTGCAGCAATTACTTCTGGGAATTTTTCCATAATACCATTGTCACGCATCATTTGCGTATTTGCAGTAAGTGCACCACCTGGCATTGGAGAGAATGGAATAATAGGAGAAACCATAGTCGCCTCTGGCGGCATAAAGTAATCTTCAAGACATGCTTGAAGCTCTTTTTCATATGTAAGTATCTTACCAAGCTCTAAACCACCAAGGTCATAGTTCATTCCCTTAGTTGCATGAAGCATAGTTAAGATATCTGGTTGACTTGTCCCACCACTCACAGGACTTGCTGCCATATCGATACCATCAACACCAGCTTCAAGTGCAGCCATGTAAGCAGCTACAGAAACACCGGCAGTTTCATGTGTATGGAGACGAATATGTGTATCATCACCTAAAAGTTTTCTAGCCATTTGAATCGTTTCAAAAACTTTTTGAGGGTTTGAAGTACCACTTGCATCTTTAAAACAGATACTGTCATATGGAAGTCCACTGTCTAAGATATCACGAAGTGTTTTTTCATAGAACTCAACCGTATGTGCACCATGGCATCCTGGTGGGAGATCCATCATTGTAACAACAGCTTCATGCTTAAGACCATGATGTGTAATTCTCTCAGCTGAGTATTTCAGGTTTTCTACATCATTTAAAGCATCAAAGTTACGAATAGTCGTTGCACCATGCTTCTTAAACATTTTTGCATGCAGGTCAATAAGCTCTTTACTACCAGTATCAAGCATTACTGTATTTACACCACGAGCAAGTGTTTGAAGGTTTGCATCTGGTCCAACGATCTTACGGAACTTGTCCATCATCTCAAATGCATCTTCTCTCAGGTAAAAGTAAAGCGATTGAAATCTCGCTCCTCCACCAAACTCGAAGTGAGTAATACCAGCCATTTTAGCCGCTTCAACTGCCGGAAAAAAGTCATCCATTAATACACGACCACCAAAAACTGACTGGAAACCATCTCTAAAAGTTGTATCCATTACATCTATATATTTCTTAGCCATTATAATCCTTAACCTTGTCTATGGTGTGCAATTGCTGCTGTGATTGCTGCAATTATTTTCTTATTGTCTTTTTGTGCACCTGCTTGTTGCATATCCGCACTTGGCTGTGGCTCAGGGAAAAATTTATGTATTACATATGACATTAAATTCATAAATAATATCATTATAATTAGGAATGCGAACACTGTTCCCATTCCTAAAAACATAAATTTAACTCCCTCTATTACGAGGTTAGTCTCCATAAAATTACCTTTATTCATAATTTGTGCAGGTAGTATAGTACAAAGATGTTTAAAGAAAGTTTTTCTTTTACTTAATCTTTTTTAATATTAGAATTCTGTTACTTTTTCGAAGTCTAATCTTTAATTGATATCTTTTTAGATAAAATACTTCTAAGAGAGATAATTTTTCAAGGATTTAACAGTTATGATAGCAGGAATGTATGAACAAGATTTTATTGCATATATGATATTTGGACTTATTCTCAACTTTGTTATGTCGATGATGTTTGGAGTCTATCTAAGCAAAAATATCGGCATGCAGGAGATGATAGAGTCCAAAGGAAATAAAGAGCAGTCCCTGCTTGTTCGTTTAAGTCTTTTTATTCCTTATGCAAAAATGTTTATCACCCTCTACAGAGTAGCTATCTTACAGTTCTTCTTTTTAAACAAAGGCTACACACATAAAGAGTTTTGGATATATATGACAAGTGAGCAGGAAAAAAGTTCCTAAAAAGGCAAAAAATGGATGACTTTAAATTAAAAGTGCTACTCAGTATATTAGGGGGAATTGCCTTCTCTTTTATCTTTATACTGCTTGCCTTTATTCTACCGCCTCAAAAAGAAGAAGTTCAGGTTATCACAAAACCGAAAGGAAAGCTTGAACAGATTTCACAGTCTCTACGTGAGAGATAAAACCCTTAAAGAGAGTTTTTTATCTGTATAAGTTTGATTGTGTCATAGGCACATTTTGGACGAAGTTTTATTGCACATACCTTCAAAGCTTCCAAGCATATAAGCAGGTACTCTAGGTCATCTTTTTTCATAAGCTCATAAAGAAGCACTTCAGCATCTTTTATACGAAGATTTCGGGCTACGCCCAAGTTTTTATGTGCAAGGTCTCTAAAAAGTGTATAATCTAACTCTATCTGATTTGCTTCAGAGTGCTGCAATTTTTCCATATACTCATCAAATTGAATGATCGCTTTTATTATCTGCGCCACATAATCATCCACTAACTGCTCTACCATCTCTTTATCGAGTCCTAGTTCAGCAACAGCTTCTTTTGTATCATACGTATAATTTTGTATCTTAAGATGTGCTAATTTATCTGAAAAGAGAGTATTGCACACTTCTGTAGCACTCTTCTTTAAAAGTTCAACATCATTTGATTCTGCTTCTTTTACAACTGGTTTACGGAAAAAGTTTAATTTATGTAACATAGAAGAAACATATCATATTTCTGTGTTAAAAGTAAATAAAAAGTAAACTAAAAATGGAGAAATAGAAAAAAAACGAATGGGTGCTACAATTACACCCATTCAAAAAAATTATATTGCTTTTGTGATTATGCGGTTGAGTCGCATTGCGAACTCTGCTGTATCATCAAGTTCTCTACCATCAAAGAGTTTTGCCTGATCAAAAAGAACATGCGCAGCATCTTCAATGAGGTTCTGGTCACTTGACTCTTTGAGTTTTGCAATAAGCTCGTGTTTCGGATTGATTTGTAAAATCGGTGCCGGCTCTTCCACATCACCAGCTTGACCCATCTGTTTCATCATCTGAGCCATCATAAATGCCGGATCATCTTTATCAACTTTGAGTGCCACAGGAGAGTCTGTTAGCTCAGTTGTAACCTCGACCTCTTTGACAGCATCACTTAGAGTAGTTTTGAACTCTTTTGCAAGTCCTTCAAACTCTTTTACAAGCTCCTCTTTAGCTTTTTTCTCTTCTTCGCTCTCTTCAAATTTTGCATCAGCTACTGGGATGAGTTTGTACTCTTTGTATTCTGTTACCATTGGGAAGATGATCGTATCTACCTCTTCATTAAGCAAGAGTACATCAATACCACGCGCTTTAAACTTCTCTAAAACAGGAGAGTGTTTGAGCATATCAACAGATGCTTTGTTTGCAAGGTAGTAGATCTCTTTTTTCTGACCCAGGTCACCCTCTCTGACTTCGTCATTCACCTTGTCTTCATCTACATTTTTAACAAACTCAGTAATCGTTGTCATTTCATCAGAGTTAAGCGTGTGGAATTTGAGCAGCTCTAAAATCTTCTCACGGTTTGCAAAGTCGTTATAAAGCCCCTCTTTGAGTACATTTCCAAATTCTTTATAGAAAGTATCATATTTCTCTGGCTCTTTTTCCATCATTTTTCCAAGCTCAGAGAGTACTTTTTTCACTGATGCATTTCTGATTTTTGCCATTACTGGATTTGACTGCAGTATCTCACGTGAGACATTCAGAGGCAAGTCTTTAGAGTCAATCACACCACGTAAGAAACGCAGGTATGTTGGCATAAGCTCTTTGTCATCATCAGTGATAAATACACGGTTGATGTAGAGCTTCACACCTGGTTGATAATCAACTCTGTATATATCCATCGGTGCCTTACTTGGAATGTAAAAGAGTGTCGTATACTCTATAGCACCCTCAGCTTTATGGTGCATCCATTTAAGCGGCTCTTCATTTGAGTGTGCCAATGTTTCATAGAATGAGATGTAATCTTCATCTTTTAGCTCACTCTTAGGAAGTGTCCAGAGTGCATTTGCAGAGTTGATCTGTACATTTTCGATCTCTGTTTTACTTGGTTCGATCTCTTTACCGTCATCATCTGTTTTTGCAGGAATGAACTTCTCTTTGTCCATAAAGATTGGGAATGGAATGTGATTTGAGTACTTTTTCACGATCGCTTCAATGCGATACTCTTCTAAGAACTCACTCTCATCATCTTTGAGATGCAGTGTAATCTCTGTACCATGTCCCTCTTTTGTAGTCTCTTCGATCTCAAACTCACCACTACCGTCACTTACCCATTTGTAAGCCTTCTCTTCACCCGCTTTTTTCGTAACAACCTCTACTTTGTCAGCGACCATAAATGCAGAGTAAAATCCAACACCAAACTGACCGATAAGATGAGAGTCAACTTTTTGATCTCCCGTAAGGTTCTCTAAAAATGCTTTTGTACCAGACTTGGCAATCGTTCCGAGGTTGTTCATAAGATCCTCTTCATTCATCCCGATCCCGGTATCTGCAATTGTTAAAAGTTTTGCATCTTTGTCACGTTTAATGTCGATACGTGGATCAAACTTTACCCCTTTATATTTTTCATCTGTTAAAACCAACATATTGAGCTTGTCAAGTGCATCCGATGCATTTGAGATAAGCTCACGCAGGAATATCTCCTTGTTTGAGTAAAGTGAATGTATCATTAATTGTAAAATCTGATTTGCTTCTGTTTGAAATTGATGTTTTGCCATTTTCATAATCCTTTTAATTTTTTAGAGAATTTTAGCAAAAAAAGCTAATAGTTGCAAGTTTTATCAAGAAAGTTTAGTGAATTTGACTAAAGTTACTTTAGTTTTTCCATCTAATTCATCTGGTTTTCTTTTTTTTGGTTATAATCTTATTATGAATAAAGAGTATATAAACCTTATAGAGCCGACGCCAAAACTGCACTCAAAAAAATGTAAACTGATTGCACTGCTGTTGCGCATTTTTTTACAGTATGCCATCTACCCTTTTGGCTTGGCTGTATGGTACTTTTATGACTACTTTATTGCAGGTGCTGCTTTTTTGCTTGGCTTTATCATCATTGGTATCATTCGAGCGAAACTGAGAAACTCGGTCATACCGCTCACGCAACGTGAATACCACTACAGTGATGCAGCCATTGCGGACTGGTACAGTGCCAAAATCTTATGCATGGAGGAAGAAAATGATAGAAAATAAATTTACTGAGGCGATGGACTTTCGCCACGCCTGTAAGGTCTTTGATGAAACAAAAAAGATCCCTGATGAGGAGATGCATTACATCTTGGAGATGGGAAGAAAATCTCCTTCTTCTTTTGGAATGGAAGGGTGGAAGTTTTTAGTCATCACCAATCAAAAGATTAAAGAGAAACTTCGTCCGCTCTGCTGGAATCAGCCACAGATTACTTCTTGTTCTCATTTAGTTGTCATTTTAGCTGCCATTGAGAGTCTCAAACCTCAAAGTGGTATACCTTTAAAAAGATTTGAGCGTAGAAAGATGCCACAAGAGAAACTTGATTCCTATCTAGATCTCTATGCAAAACATCTACAAAAGACACTCAGTTCTGATGAGAACATCTACTGCTGGAGTACACAACAAACCTACATAGCAGCGGCAAATATGATGAGTGCAGCTGCATACATCGGCATAGACTCTTGTCCTATAGAGGGTTTTGAGAAAGATAATGTTGAAAAAGTCCTCGAACTTGATACGAAAAAATACCAAGTAGCACTCATACTGCCTTTTGGCTATAGAATCAAACCACAACCATCACAAATGAGACTTTCCTTTGATGAAGTTGTCGAGTTTATAGAGTAACTTTATGACCGGTGGATTTTTTGCAATATTTGATGACATTGCTTCGCTTTTAGATGATGCAGCAGCGATGAGTAAAGTCGCTACGAAAAAAACAGCCGGCATCCTCGGTGATGACTTAGCCGTCAATGCGCAAAAAGCATCCGGTTTTGCAGCCTCACGTGAGCTTCCGGTTCTTTGGGCCATAACAAAGGGCTCATTTCGAAATAAACTCATCATCTTGCCCATTGCCTTTTTATTCTCAGCCTTTGCACCATGGACAATTGTCCCCATCCTTATGCTTGGTGGTATCTACTTGGCTTATGAAGGTGTGGAGAAGATCTATGAATACATAGCAGATCATAAAGAGAGCAAGAAAGAAACTCAAACTGAGCTCAGTGAAGATGAAATGCTAAAAATCGAAGCCAAAAAAGTAAAATCCGCTATCACAACAGACTTCATCCTCTCCATTGAAATAGTCATCATCGCTCTTGGAACTGTACTAGAACAATCTCTTATGATTCAGATCATTGCTGTTACAGTAGTAGCCTTTTTAGCAACCATAGGCGTCTATGGTTTTGTAGCCCTACTAGTACGTATGGATGATTTCGGGTTTACTCTCATAGAAAAAGCTCAAGATGAAAAGAGCTTCATCCATAAAATCGGCCGTCTGTTAGTAATATCACTACCAAAAGTCATCCGAGCCCTCACAGTCATAGGAACATTTGCAATGCTACTCGTTGCCGGTGGCATCTTTATGCATAATGTTCATCAGATACATGAAGTACTCCACTTTATGCCATCACTACTTGGAGAACTTTTTGTTGGGATTATCGTGGGAAGTATGGCATTTGGAGTACACCTTACTTATATAAAACTTTTTAAACAAACACATATTAAAACTTAAGGGATATTATCTCCTTTTAATGACAATGAAATTTAATTTTGTGATTTAGAGTTGTTTCGGATATAATGTTTGTTAAATTAATATTTACTCTGGACGCTACGCATCCAGAGCAACGAGGTGCAGTTATATTTAAAAGGAATTATACATGACAACTCAAGATATTATAAGTTTATTAGAATCAAATGGTTTTAAATTAAGCGAAGAGAATGATATTCAACATGGAAAACAAATAAAATTTACAAATGGTTCTATAATTAATGTCTTCAATAGTGGAAAAATCACTCCTCACTCCTATGGAGTGGTATAAACCACTCAAAAATGCTTCTATTACAGAACTCAAAAACTATAAATTTATCTGTATGAATACAGGCATAGAATGGGAATCTATTGATTATCACCTCAATATAGAAAGCATGCTTGAAAATTCAATGCAAGATGTTGCATAGGAATATAGTCAATTATACTTACTTCACATAACACAAAGAGTAAGCTACATCTGTCTCAAACCAGATTTTCATTGCCTCTTTTATGCCAAGTTCTTTTCTTGTATCTTCTTCTAAATTTTTCGAGATTTTCATCACGCCCTTATTAAAGATATATGGCATTGAGATGGTTTTTTCTTTATCATCATATTGAAATTTTACGATAAAAAGACCTGTTTTTGGTTTTCCTTTGATGCGTTTGTTTGGTTTATAGTCAAGGACTTCTGCTGAGAGTTTTTTTGCTTTTGCAGGCACTTCAACTTCAAGCTTTGCACCGACAAAAAGCTCACGAAAGTTTTTTCCGACTTTTTCATTTGGTGTGTATTTTACTGTTTCGAGTTTTACATCATTGTAACCGACTTTTACGATACCGCTTTGCGTGAGGGTGCACCCTCCGATTTTCCCCATTTCAACTGCGTAAAGTGATGAGATAAACAACAAAATCATTAAAAATATTTTCTGCATAAATAGTTCCTTACTATTTTTTTATGATTATATCATAAGCCCCTATTAACCCCCTAAGTGCTATTATTACAAAAACTAAAAAAAGTAAACTGTTTATGGCATTAATCGACCTGCAAAAAGTATCAAAACACTATTCGGCACAAAAAATTCTTACAGAAGTTGACTTTCATGTTGATGAGGGTGAGCGTATCGTTATCATCGGCAAAAATGGAAGTGGAAAATCTACTCTTATGAAGATAGTCAATGGTTCTTTGGAACCTGATGGCGGTAAACGCATTGTCCAAAATGACCTTGAGATCAAGATGCTCGACCAGCGTCCAGAGTTTGAAGAAGGACACTCTGTGCGTGAGGCTGTTGAAGCAGGACTTACAGAGATAAATGCTGCAAAAGAGCGTTACAATGAGCTCTCTTACCTGCTTGCAGAGGATTTTGAAAACAAAATCTTACTTGATGAGCATGAAAAGCTTTCACGCTACATCGAACATCACAATGCCTGGAACTTAGATGACAAGATAGAACGTATCATCCAACACTTTCAGCTAAAACCTTACGAGCACAAGCCAGTAGCACTGCTCAGTGGTGGAGAACAGCGCCGTGTCGCACTTGCATCACTGCTCCTGCAAAAACCAGATGTCCTACTCCTTGATGAGCCTACCAACCACCTTGATGTCTATATGGTTGAATTCTTAGAAGAGCTTTTACTCAAGGAAAAGTTTACCCTTGTCTTTATCTCTCACGACCGTTACTTCATAGACCGTGTTGCAACAAAGTCTGTGGAGGTTGAAGATTGTAAACTGCGTGAATATCGTGGCGGATACAATGACTACCTGCAACAAAAACAGGAGTACCTCAGAACCCTGCAAAAACAGCATGAAAATCTCTTAGGACTGCTCAAGCGTGAAAATGAGTGGTTTGCAAGAGGTGTAAGAGCACGTCTGAAGCGTAATGAAGGACGAAAAGAGCGTCTGATGCAGTTGCGTGAGGCTGCAAAAACAAATCCGACAAAGATTCGCAAGATGAGTGTTGAGTTGCAGCGTGAGGCAAAGCATTTTAACCGTGACAAAAGTGTCAATAAGCAAAAAATGCTCTTTGAAGTAAAAAATCTAGGGCTGAAACTCGGTGACAAAGAACTCCTGCGTGACTTCTCAACAAGAATCCTCCAAAAAGATGTCATCGCTATCGTCGGACCAAACGGCAGTGGAAAATCAACCCTCTTAAAGGCTCTGCTTGGGCGTATAGAGCCAACAAGTGGAAAGATTAAACGTGGAGAGTTCAAAGTTGGCTATTTCGACCAGCATCGTGAGATGCTTGATGATGATAAAAACCTCATCGAGACTTTCTGTCCGCATGGAGGTGATAGAGTCAATGTACGTGGCAGTGACCTACATGTTTACGGATATCTTAAAAACTTCCTCTTCCCACGTGAGTTTTTAGACAAGAAGATAGGTGTTCTCAGCGGTGGCGAGAAAAACAGAGTTGCCCTTGCCCTGCTCTTTACACAAGATGTTGATATCTTGATACTCGATGAGCCTACAAATGACCTCGACATCCCGACTATCAACATTTTAGAAGAACAGTTAACAAACTTTGCAGGTGCCGTCATTATCGTTTCTCACGATAGATACTTTGTTGACAAGATTGCAAAAAAACTCTTTATCTTTAAACCAAACAAGACCATAGAAGAGTCTTATCAGGACTACTCTGAGTACCTTGAGTTGGAAAAAGAACTCCATGAATTAGAAGATATGGAGAAAGAGGCAACAACAGTCAAACCAAAAGAGCAAAAAAGAGAGAAACCAAAAGTCCTCAAACTCACCTACAAAGAAAAAATTGCACTTGAGAAACTCCCCTTAGAGATAGAAGAGTTAGAGCTGCTTATGGAAGAGAAGAACAACTGTTTAGCAGATCCTAACTGCTACGAGGAGATCAGCATTACTGCGCTTGCAAAAGAGTTGGCAGATATAGAAGCAGAGTATGAAGAAAAAGTAGAAGAACTGTTGACGATTCAAGAAAAAGAGGAAGAGATCAATGCGCAAGAGAACTAAAAATGCCCACTATAAACAACTCTTCGTTTTTGCCTTTGGTTTACTTCTTTGGTTTTTACCCACTCCTGCTGGATTAACACCAGAAGCATGGCACCTCTTTAGCATCTTTATCTCTATTATCTTAGCAGTCATCATTGAAGCAACTTCTATCTTCACAGCTTCCATCATCGGTCTTGGCTTTGTTATCATAACCCATACACTTACTGCAAAGCAGGCATACAGTGGATTTTCCCAAGGCTTTATCCTTCTTATTATCGTTGCTTTTTTAATCGCTCGTGGCGTTATCAAGTCAGGTCTTGGTAAACGCATAGCCTTTTTAATCATCAAACGTTTTGGTAAATCCTCTCTTGGACTTGGATACTCCATAGTAGCTGCAGATATGTTCATCGCTCCTGCATTTCCAAGCAATACTGCCCGCTCAGGTGTCCTCTACCCAATTGTGCAGGCTCTCTCTTCGGATAGCGGCTCGAAAGTAGCCGATGGCACACGAAAAAAGCTTGGATCTTACCTTATGATGACTTCCATGGCAGGACTTACCATATCTTCAGCTATGTGGCTTACAGCAATGGCTGCAAATCCTGCCGGAGCGAAGATGGCAAAAGAGTTTGGTGTTGAGATAAGTTATGGTTCATGGGCTCTTGCATCACTGGCACCTTCACTTGTAGCATTTATTGTCATTCCATGGCTGCTTTTTAAAATCTTTCCACCCGAACTCAAAGAGACTCCTGATGCTCCACGTATTGCCCAGGAACAATTAGAACATATGGGAAATGTTCATAAAAATGAGTATATTATGGGCTTTACTTTCATTGCTATGATAACACTTTGGATATTTTCAGACTCACTGGGTCTTGACAAAACTGCCATTGCTTTTTTAGGTCTTGGCATCTTAATGCTGAGTAATATCTTTACACTCGATGACCTAGCACATGAAGGGCGAGCGCTTGGAACACTCATCTGGTTTGGAACGCTCTATGCCATGAGTAGCTATCTCAATGAATTTGGCTTTATGTCATGGCTTGGTGCCCATATCTCAACACTTATCATGGGACAGAGCTGGGTGATAGTCTATGTAGGACTTGTGCTTGGTTATGTCTTTATACACTACTTTTTTGTATCACAAACAGCACAAATGCTGGCTCTTTTTTCTGTATTTTTAGGTGTTGGTGTGAGTGCTGGAGTACCCGTAGAGATGCTTGCACTTATGCTTCTTTTTGCAACGAACTTCAATGCAGTCATCACACCGCAAGGATCTAGTGCCAATGTCATTTATCTGAGTTCTGGATATATTGAGAGTCGTGAGGTTTATAAATACGGAGGGCTTGTAACACTTGCCAACACCATTATCTATCTTGGTGTTGGAACTGCGTGGATGATGCTTATTTTATAGCATCATCATAAAAAATTATTTATGCGCGTCTTTGAGTGAGTCTGCGATTAAAAATGCAAGCTCTAAAGACTGATCAGCGTTAAGGCGTGGGTCACAGTGTGTATGATAACGAGAACTTAAGTCCTCTTCTGTTACCGTAAAGCTTCCTCCGATACACTCAGTTACATTCTTACCTGTCATCTCCAAGTGAACACCGCCACCAAAAGTACCTTCTGCTTTGTGAACCTGGAAGAACTGTTTCATCTCAGTTAAGATATCATCAACCGGACGTGTTTTATAGTTGTTCGAAGATTTGATAGTGTTACCATGCATCGGATCACATGACCATACAACATTCAGTCCTTCTCTCTCGATAGCACGGATAAGTTGTGGCATATGCTCAGCAACTTTGTTCGCACCCATACGAACGATGATGTTCAGACGTCCCGCTTCATTATCAGGGTTCACTGCATTTGCAAGACGTACTAAATCATCAGGGTCCATAGATGGTCCAGCTTTGATACCGATAGGGTTTTTAATACCTTTCATATACTCAACATGCGCACCGTCTAGTTGACGTGTTCTGTCCCCTATCCAAACCATATGTGCTGCTACATTGTACCAGTCACCTGTGATAGAGTCTTTACGAGTGAACGCTTCCTCATAAGGAAGTAAAAGTGCTTCATGTGATGTATAGAAGTCAGTCTCACGCAGTGTTCTGTATGTTTTTGAAGTAACACCACATGCTTCCATAAATTTGAGTGATTTTTCGATATCTTCTGCTAGTTTTTCATACTTTTCACTTACTTCGGATTTATGAGCAAAATCAAGATTCCATTTACTCACCTGATGCAAGTCAGCTAAACCACCCGATGCAAATGCACGAAGGAGGTTTTGTGTCGCAGTTGCCTGATTATACGCTTTTATCATACGCTCAGGGTCTGGAACACGTGCTTTTTCATTGAACTCAATACCATTGATGATATCTCCACGATATGAATCAAGTGTAATACCCCCTTGCGTTTCCGTATCAGATGAACGAGGTTTTGCAAACTGCCCGCCAAGACGGCCTACTTTTACAACAGGAAGCCCACCAGCATATGTCATAACAACTGCCATCTGCATCAATGCTTTAAAAGTATCACGGATATTATCTGCGTGAAATTCAGAGAAACTCTCTGCACAGTCCCCGCCTTGAAGTAAAAATGCTTTGCCCTCTGCAACATTTGCAAGTTGCTCTTTTAAAGAGCGTGCTTCTCCCGCAAAAACAAGTGGCGGATAATGTTTGAGTTCATTTAAAACAGCATCAAGTTTTGCTTTGTCCGGGTATGTCGGTTGTTGTAAAATTGGTTTTTCTCTCCAAGAAGATGGACTCCAAGTACTCATTGTCTAAACCTTATCTATAAATAATTTTTGCAATTTTATCCAAATATAGATAAAATAGCTATGATAAAAGCTATTTTTATGATTAAATGAGTATAATCGCATATCTAAAATAACCATTTTATTGGGAGAATTATGAAAAAAGATGATTTGAAATCTTTGGTTTCACAAATGCATAAAGAGCTACTCAATAATATTGACTCCCAAAAAGAAGTTAATAAAGAGATGCTTATTTCTTACCTGACAGATGCGATAAAAAGCATTAAGAAAATCCATGATGACGAGATAGACTCTATCGAACATGCCAAACTTGCTTTTACCAATGCCTACAAAGAAATCGCACAAAAAAGTATATCTTCTTACAAACATACAAACGGTAAATTTGAAGAGTTGAGCAAACTACACAAGATGACACTTGATGAAGCAAAAGATCATCTCATTGATATTCCAAATATAACAGAAAAGTTCGATGAGATTCAGTCATATATGCTAGAAGAGGTAGAAAAGGCAAACGCTATTATTTCCCAACTGACACACCAGATAAAAGAGTTGGAAGATGACTCCAATCTTGATGCATTAACGAAGGTTTTTAACCGCCGGGCACTTGAGCGATACCTAAAAAAAATCATGCAAAAAGGCTCTCTTAAACATGAACTCTACTTGCTTATCTTAGATATTGACGACTTTAAAAGTGTCAATGATATGTATGGTCATATTGTGGGAGATAAAGTTCTTATTTTTATAGCCAACCTTTTACGTTCTACACTGCGTGATGGTGATAAGATATTCCGTTACGGCGGAGAGGAGTTCGTAATCATTCTCAACCGAATTACAAAAGAGAAATGTCAAGAGATTACACAGAGAATTCTTCAGACAATCAGCACCAGTAAACTCATATACAAAGACAACTCTGTCAATGTAACTACCAGTATCGGTGTTACAAAATATATAGAAGGGGATACCCCAGATTCACTTATAGACAGAGCAGACAAGGCACTCTATCATTCAAAAGAGCGTGGAAAAAATCAACTGAATATGGAATTTACAAATGGACATTAATTATTTTGACCTTATAGCAGCCATAATTATTCTGCTTCTTGGGTTAAAAGGCATTCTAAATGGCTTTTTTAAAGAGCTTTTTGGACTTATCGGCATTATTGGCGGTATCTTTGTAGCTTCACGTGTAGGTGACAGTGTCGGAGAGCACCTCAGCGAACTTATCTTTAACTTTTCAAACCATGCAGCTATCAGCTTTACAGGTTTTTTAGTAACGCTTACACTTTTTTGGATAGTCATGATTGCCATAGGCTATGTGTTTAAAAAGCTCAGTGTTATGAGTGGGCTTGGTATATTTGACAGAATATTGGGCTTTATTTTTGGCGCGAGCAAATTCTTTTTGATTGCTGCAGTTATTGCTTTTGCCGTAAACAATGTCAAAGCATTCAAACCGACACTTGACTCTGCATTTTCAAACTCGGTTCTTTTCCCTGTACTTGTCTCTACAGGTGGGTTCATCATGAAAATAGACCCAAGTGATGTTACACAAGATATCAATAACTCTGTAGAAGATGCGACACGAAAGGTTTCTGATACGATTCAAGAAAAAACCGAAGAGCTTGCTCAGGAAAAACTTCAGGAAAATATCCAAGAAATAAAAAACGAGTTGAAAAAAGAGAATTGATATGCCAAATGTAACAACAAACTTTAAATACAGAACAATTGAGTATAAACAACTTTTAGAGGATTTTAAAACACTGCTCAAAAAAAACAATCTCAAGTTTACTATCCAGAGAGAAGTGATCTTAGAAACACTCTATAATTCAAACGAACATCTTACTCCTGAAGCTCTGCACCACTTGATTCAAGAGAGACACCCTAATCTAAAAACAGGAATTGCAACGGTTTACAGAACACTTTCACTTTTAGAAGACTCAAATGTTGTCACTTCACTCTCATTCGGTGCACAGGGAAAGAAATACGAACTTGGTGCCAAAGAGCATCATGACCACCTTATTTGCACAGAATGTGGCGAGATTACCGAATTTGTAGATGAGCAGATAGAAAAACGCCAACATGCCATTACAGATGAGCTTGGCTTTAAAATGTTAGACCACTCTATGCAGATTTACGGTATTTGTAAAAAGTGTCAAGAAAAAACAAATAAATAAAGGAAAATTAATTGTTTAGTAACAAATTCATTCAACAAAGAATTGAAAAAGCAAATGTTTTAAGAGAAGCGGAAATAAATCCGTATGCAAACAACTCACGAAGAAATACAACAGTAGAAAAATTTTTAAATGTAAACTCGGATATTGAACAAAAAGAGAACAAACGTGATGAAAACCGCATCTATACAGTAAGCGGACGTATTAAATTTTTACGTATTATGGGAAAAGCAAGCTTTGTAAAGATTGAAGATGAGAGTGGGATGCTGCAAGTCTATGTTGCACGTGACAATCTTCCTGAAGGTTTTTACAACACTATATTCAAGAAAAATATCGAAGTTGGAGATATCATTGAAGTAGAGGGCTACCCTTTTGTTACGGGAAAAGGTGAGCTATCGCTTCATGTAAATGATTTTAGAATTCTTACAAAAGCCATCTCTCCGCTTCCAGAGAAATTTCATGGTATTACAGACAAAGAAGTACGTTACAGAAAACGTTATCTTGATCTGATTATGAATGCCGAAGTAAGAAAAACATTCCAAATTCGTTCTAAAGTAATCTCTTTGACACGCCGTTTCTTTGAAGATAAAGGTTTCTTGGAAGTTGAGACTCCTATGATGCACCCAATCGCCGGTGGAGCAAATGCAAAACCATTTGTGACACACCATAATGCACTTGGTGTTGACAGATACCTTAGAATCGCACCGGAACTTTATCTAAAACGTCTCATTGTTGGTGGTTTTGAAGCAGTGTTTGAGATCAACAGAAACTTTAGAAATGAAGGGATGGATGCAACACACAATCCAGAATTTACTTCAATTGAATTCTACTGGGCATATAAAACGTATAAAGACCTCATAGAAATCACAAAAGAGTATTTTCAATATCTTTTTGAGCATTTAGACCTGCCAACACTGCTGCCTTATGGAGACTTGGAAGTAAACTTTGAAAACTTTACTGAGATTCCTCTTATTGAATCACTGACAAAAATCGGTGGTGTACCAGCTGATATCGTTAATGATAAAGAAAAGATCATTGCTTACCTTAAAGAGAAAAATATTGATGTCAATGAAGCAATGAATCTCGGACAACTGCAAGGTGAACTTTTTGATGAGTTCGTTGAAGAAAAACTCATTGACCCTACTTTTATCACAGAATACCCGGTAGAGATCTCTCCACTTGCTCGAAGAAGTGATGAAAATCCTGCTATTACAGAGAGATTTGAGCTTTTCATAGCAGGACGCGAAATTGCAAATGCATTCTCAGAACTTAACGATCCACTTGACCAGTTAGAGCGTTTTGAAGGTCAGATGGCAGCAAAAGATTGTGGAGATGATGAAGCTCATGCTATGGATACAGATTTTGTTGAAGCACTCAGTTATGGTATGGCACCAACTGCAGGACAGGGAATCGGAATAGACAGACTTGTAATGCTACTGACAAATGAGCACAGCATCCGTGATGTACTCCTCTTCCCTGCTATGAAACCATTAACACAAGATATTTGTGAGGAAGATGAAGAAGAGAAGTAAAGACTTCTCCTCTACTCTCTTTTAATAAAGAAGAGAGTTTGATCCCTCTAGCACATAGCTTTTATCCTCTATAACTTCTGCAGTTTTATTTTCCCTAAAATCAAAGTTTGGTAATTTCTTTTCTAAATACGAAGTGTCAAATACCCCTGCTCTAAAATCTTCATCATTAACGATTGCTTTATGTAATGGTATATTTGTAATGATACCGTCAATATAGAACTCATCAAGTGCGCGCATAGCTTTTTTCACGACACCATCCCATTCAAGAGCGTAAACAATCAGTTTTCCAATCATAGAGTCATAATTTGTCACAATATCATAACCCGCATAGATACTTGTATCAAGACGTACTCCAGGACCACCCGGCGCCATATAGTTGACAATTTTTCCAACTGTCGGCATAAAGTTTTTCTCCGGGTTTTCGCTGTTGATCCTAAACTCGATCGCATAGCCTTTAAAGCTTATCTGATCTTGTCTATATTTCAGCTTATCTCCACCGGCTATCTCTATCATTCTTTGAATGATATCTATCCCTGAGATAATCTCTGTTACAGGATGTTCTACCTGAACACGTGTGTTCATCTCTATAAAATAGACATTATCTTGATCATCTACCAAAAACTCAACTGTACCTACATTTTCATAGCCTATCTTTTTCACGGCATCGACGGCAATAGTGTAGAGTTTTTCTCTTGTTGCATCATTGAGCCTTGGACTAGGTGCTATCTCAACGACTTTTTGATGTCTTCTTTGAATGGAGCAATCACGCTCACCCAGATGGACAACATTTCCAAACTTGTCTGCAACAATCTGTACTTCAATATGACGAGGATTTTGGACATACTTTTCAATGAAAACATCACCTTTTCCAAAGTACTTCTTTGCTTCATTCGTAGCGGAATCAAAGAGCTCTTGAAATTCTGCTTCACTATGAACGATTCGCATACCCCGGCCACCACCGCCAAATGCAGCTTTGATGATAACTGGAAATCCTATCTCTTTGGCAATTTTCTCACCCTCCTGAGCAGTGATTACAGGTTCAACTGTACCTTCGAGGATAGGAACACCTACATTTTTCATAGCAGTTTTTGAAGCCATCTTATCACCAAAGAGTGCAATATGTTCCGTCCGTGGGCCTATAAAAATGATATCATTCTCTTGACACGCCTCGGCAAATTCAGCGCTCTCTGATAAAAATCCATAGCCTGGATGAATGGCGTCACAGCGCAATCTTTTTGCAATATCGATAATTTTATCAACATCCAGATATGCTTCAACAGGATTGCCATCTATCTTGTATGAAAGATCAGCTTTTTTTACCCAGACACCCTCTGCATCCACTTCTGAAAATATTGCAACACTTTTAATTTGCAACTCTTTACATGCACGGATAATTCGCAGTGCTATCTCTCCTCTGTTGGCAATCAAAATTCTTTTTATTGTATTCATATTTTTCCTTTTTCATTGTATTCTACAATTATAGAACTAAAAAGGAAATGCTTGCCTCAGTAGAGTAGAACCTACTTTGGCTCTACTAAACGTGATTGATACGCTTGTGGATGTTTACAAACAGGACAGACCTCCAGAGCTTTTGGCCCATAATGAATGTGTCCACACACTTCACAAATCCACACCTCTTCTTCATTATCACTTAAGAACTCTTTGTGTGATGTGAGTCTCTCTAAAAGCATTCTGTACATCTTCTCATGCTCTACTTCTATTTTTCCTATGTTTTTAAAGAGCGTTGCTGCTTCAAGATGCCCCTCCTCTTTTGCTATTGCTGCAAAATCAGGATACATTGTCGTATTTTCATAGCTTTCACCATTGATAGCATCTTGGAGATTCTCTTCTGTGTTGCCAAAGTTGTTTTCTCTCTCGAACTTCATACGGTTATGCAGAGAGAGTTGTAATTTCGCATGAGTCTTTTCATTATCAGCTGCTCTTTGAAAATGTACTGCAATATCACGATATCCTTCTTTTTGCGCTACTTTGGCATAAAACTCATATCTGTTTCTAGCCATTGACTCTCCTGCAACTGCTTTCATCAGGTTAACTAAAGTGAGATTTTCAGTAATCCTCTTCATAGCCTCTCCACAACAATGAAGCTCACCGCCACCAACATCTTGAACTTCTACAATATTGCCACATTTGTTACATCTGTACGATTCATACTGTCTCATCTTCTATCCTTTTATAGTTTAGATAGGACTATTGTTACACAAAGCAACTTAAAGGAAAATTATTATCTTTTGAAAATCAATTCCAAAGTATCTTCAGTACTATATTATTATATTTTGAGTATAATCTGCATATTTTTATTTTTACAAGGAATTTCAAACCATGAGTTTTTTAAAAGAGTTTGACGAAGAAGTATATAACTTATGCGAAAAAGAGCTAGAGAGACAAACAGACCACTTAGAGATGATTGCATCAGAGAACTTTACACTTCCTGCAGTTATGGAAGCAATGGGCTCTGTATTTACAAACAAATATGCAGAAGGTTACCCTGCAAAACGTTACTATGGTGGATGTGAATATGCTGATGGTGTAGAACAACTGGCAATAGACAGAGCTTGCAAGCTTTTTGGATGTAAATATGCAAATGTACAGCCTCACTCAGGTTCTCAGGCAAACGGTGCAGTTTATGCAGCGCTTTTAAAAGCAGGTGATAAACTCTTAGGGATGGACCTAAGTCATGGTGGACACCTTACACACGGTTCCAAGCCAAGCTTTTCTGGTAAAAACTACTCATCATTTACATATGGTGTTGAGCTTGATGGTCGCATCAATTATGAGAGAGTTTTAGACATTGCTAAAATCGTTCAGCCTAAGATTATCGTATGTGGTGCTTCTGCATATGCACGTGAGATTGACTTTGCAAAATTCCGTGAGATCGCAGATGAAGTCGGTGCTATTTTATTTGCTGACATTGCACACATTGCAGGTCTGGTAGCTGCAGGTGAACATCCTAGCCCATTCCCTCACGCACATGTGGTCACTACGACTACACACAAAACTCTTGCAGGCCCTCGTGGTGGTATGATCATGACAAATGATGAAGATATCGCTAAGAAAATCAACTCTGCAATCTTCCCTGCCCTCCAAGGTGGACCGCTTGTTCATGTGATCGCTGCAAAAGCTGTTGGTTTTAAACATAACCTTAGCCCAGAATGGAAAGAGTATGCACAACAAGTGAAGAAAAATGCTGCTGTTCTTGCTGATGTACTGATGAAGCGTGGTTATGATGTTGTATCAGGTGGAACAGACAACCACCTTGTACTTGTGAGCTTTGTTGGTAAAGAGATCTCTGGAAAAGATGCAGATGCTGCTCTTGGAAATGCCGGTATCACTGTTAACAAAAACACTGTTCCGGGTGAGACAAGAAGTCCGTTTGTAACTTCTGGTATCCGTGTAGGAAGCCCTGCACTTACAAGCCGTGGTATGAAAGAAAAAGAGTTTGAACTTATTGCAAACCGTATGGCTGATGTTTTAGATGATATCAACAATACAGAGCTCCAGACAAAAATCAAAGAAGAGCTAAAAGAGTTAGCACAAAACTTTGTAATTTATAATCAAGCAACGTATTAACAGGTATATAACTTTATGACTTCAATGGACTTAAAACTCATTAAAATGGTAAGTGACCACTACTGGATCAAACGTGATACAGTAGTAGATAAAATCTCATTTAAAGGGCGTACTTTTTATAACAAGTTTGAAAGAGTCAATGCTCCACTTACCCAATCGGTTATCAACCAACACCTCAAAGGTGAGATAACAGTTGCACATTCATTGGTCAATAAAATGAATAAAGTAGAAAATATCGTTATCGATTATAATGGTCGTGACCCTGAACGGTTCTACCACAAGACACAACTTCTTCTCCGTGAAGAAGGTTTTATAAACTTTACAGCGTATAAGAGTAAGACAGAAGGCCATTTACACGTTTACATTCACAAAGGTCATACAACACTTCAAGAGGCTATACAGCTTGGAAAAATGCTCAGTATGAAACTGGCAGCCAAACAACCAAAACAGTGGAGAATGTTTCCAAACAATGATATGCCGGATGAGTATAATATTCTTGTTTTACCGTATGATGTCTATGCCAAAGAGCGTGGTGCTTCTTGGTCAAAACACATGTAGTGTTTCTTTAGAAAATAATCTGATTTCTAAAGAAAATTATCTGGCTTGTTTCTTTAGCCTATTTTTGGTATTATAAACAAGAGATTTAACAAGAGGTAAGATTATGGATGATAAAAACGAACTGAGTGATATTGTACTTAATAAAGGAAATGCGTCAGGTTCTAATAAAAAAATTATACTGGCAATAGCAACATTAGGTGTAGTTTTAATTATTGTCTTAATGCTTATGAGCTCTATGAACTCAGGCTCAACTGACAACTTACCTCAAGCAGTTTTACCACCAAAACCACAAAAAGAAACTGTTCAGGAGAATGTTCAAGAAGAACCACTTTTTGAAGAAGTGCAAGTAATCGAGGATGACTCTTCGACTGATGCCGATCTTGATAAAATCGCGCAAAAACTCAAAGAAGAGAGTCAAACAGAAGCAGCTACTGCTCCTGTCAAAAAAGCTCCTGATGCTACGAAAACGGTGAATAAACCAGTAAAAACAACAACGAAAAAAGTTGCACAAACAGCAACAACAGGTATCAAGTATTATATTCAAGTTGGTTCTTTCTCAAGATATGAACCAAATAAAAAATTCTTAAGATCTATCAAAAATCTAGGTTTTAACTATAGATACCATAAGGTTGGTAATCTTAATAAGGTTCTTGTTGGACCGTTTAATACAAGAAAAGAAGCTAACAATGCCAAAAGAGTTCTTCGTGCTAAAGTTGAACCGGGTGCATTCTTAGTAAAACTATAATAATTTATTAACAAATATTTTTCAAGGCAGACTTTGATACACTCAAAACAATTTACGCTTGACCAGTTAGCACCGATAGCGGTCTACTCAAAAATACGTGAGATGTTTTCGGATGAAATATCTTATCTTTTTGAAAGCGCCGGTGGAAGTGAGGGCAACTACTCTTTCATCTGTATTGGCGCTAGAGAACGTTTACAATATATCGATGATAAAACAGTCTATACTGACATAGAAGGCGTACAACATACAAAAGAAGAGAATCCGTTTACTTTTTTAAAAAAGTACTATAAAAAGATAGATACAACTATCTATAAGCAAGCTACAAAAGAGCTTGGTGTCGGTTATGTAGATGGCTTTATCGGTTTTATCGGTTATGATATGGTAAAAGTCTTTGAACCAAAACTGGGTTCCAGTATGGACCACTTAGTCGATGAACTGCATACTCCTGATTTAGACCTGATATTGCCTAAACTTGTTTTGGTTTATTCGCATAAAAATCATAAAATCACACTTATCTCTACACTTAAAGAGTATGCAGAGAAGTTTGAAAACATTGAAGCAGATCTCAAAGGTACCTATACTTATAAACACAGAGTTTATAATATCGGTAATGATAAAGGCAGTTATGCTCACTCTAAAGAGAAGTTCTTTGAGATGATAGATAAATCAAAAGAGATGATAAAAAGCGGTGATGTTTTTCAGATTCTTATGACAAACCGCTTCACCCGTCATATCAAGGTAGACCCATTCTCTTTTTATAGAATCCTCCGTGCTAAAAACCCTTCACCATATATGTTTTTAATGGAGTATGAAGATTTTAGCATCGTTGGCTCTTCTCCAGAGGTTATGGTTCGTCTGACTGATGGTGAGCTGTTATTACGACCGATTGCAGGAACAAGAAAACGCGGTAAAACAAAAGAGCGAGATAAAGAGCTCGAAGCTGAGCTTCTTAATGATCCAAAAGAGTTGGCAGAGCATTTGATGCTAATTGATTTAGGACGTAATGATGTCGGTCGTGTTGCAAAGACAGGAACTGTCAAAGTAGAAGATATGATGCATATAGAGCGTTTTTCCCATGTGATGCACATCGTTTCCGATGTTGTTGCCGAACTTCGGGATGATAAAGATATGTTTGATCTGTTTATGGCAACTTTTACAGCTGGAACAATGACCGGTGCTCCAAAAATCCGTGCAATGGAACTCATCGCTGAGTATGAAGGTCTCAAGCGTGGTTTTTACAGTGGAAGTATCGGTTACTTTGGATTTGATGGAAATATGGATAGTGCTATTACCATCAGAACGGCTCTTGTCACAAAAGAGAAGGTAGTACTTCAAGCTGGTGCCGGTGTAGTTGCGGACAGTATTAATGAGTTAGAGTACTTGGAAGTGAAAAATAAACTTGGTGCACTTATTCACTCTTTAGAAGATCTTGATCCAAAAGACTCATGAAACTTTTTACAATTTTTGGAAATCCCGTATCACACTCTCGTTCTCCATTGATGCACAACAGTGTATTTAAACACCTTGGCTATCCGGCTTGCTATACACGTACACATCTTGAAGATGGTTCAACTCTGCGCGAGACTTTTTTTAATTTAAAACTGAGTGGTGCAAATATAACAGTCCCACATAAAGAAGCAGCCTTTGCAGCCTGTGATGAGATACGTGGTTTTGCAAACAAAGTTGGTGTTGTCAATACTATTGTAGAAGAAAATGGAAAGCTCATCGGCTACAATACTGATGCTGATGGCTTTTTATACGCTATCCTAGAGTTTGAGAATGTCAAAAGTGTACTCATTCTTGGTGCAGGCGGTACTGCAAAAGCATTAGCAGCAAAGTTTTTAGAAGAAAATATGCAAGTAAGTGTTTTAAACAGAAGTGCTGGACGTCTTGAGTTCTTTAAAACAGTTGGCTGTAAAACATTCACATGGGATGATTTTCAACTCTCATCCTATGATTTAGTTGTAAATACGACAAGTGCAGGACTGAATGATACAGAACTTCCTGCTCCAAAAGAGCTAGTTACATCTGTTTTAGATGCTACTCGCTACGCAGCAGATGCCATTTATGGGAAACTCACTCCTTTTTTGGCACTTGCGAAAGAGAAGAATCTTCCATACAAAGATGGTGCGGATATGCTTCTAGGACAAGGAGTCCTTGCCAACGAACTTTTTGTTCAGGGTAAACTTAAAAAAGAGCAGATAAAAGCATCAATGCAAAAAAGCTTTCTGCTTTAAAACTTCTAGCGTGAGAAAGAAAAACCTATAGCAAACTTTGTAATATTTTTATTATAATCAATCAGAGATTCAACATAACCACTAAAAAGCTTCATGTAAAGATATGATTTATCTTTTCGTAACGGATATGAATATGTTGCTTCCATAGCTCCTCGCATACTTTCAATATTACCACGAACCATAAGACTAAACATGCTTTCATTATAGAAATAAGTAAATTTTACTTGTGTATATCCCAAATACTTCATTAGATCCGGGTTATCACTTAAGTTTGAGCTACCAGGAAAAGGATACAATAGTGTTAAGTCGGTAATTAAGGTACTATGCTGTAGACGTAGAGTTCCATAAAGGTAGTTAATACTTTTGGAAAGATTGAATCTATTAAACTCTGGAATATTTTCAGTATTTGGCTGTCCATTAGATTTATGCGCAATAGCTACTTTAAGTGAGCGCATATGAAACATCGACTTTTTATCACTAATAGGGAAGACTACAAAGCCCTCTGGATTGTATAAACTCTCTCTAAAAGGCGAAGATTCAATATAAATCTGCCAAAATGCATGTTGCGTATATGCGAGATAGTATTTTTCATTCAAACCAAAAAGATTGTATGCAATTTGTAGTTTCAAACTCACCTGAATCTCTGCCTCTTTTTTATCATAGTTAATGACATTTGGCAGATGTGAAGTATATGGCCGGTTTGCAATCGCAAAAGGTAAGATATAATTTGCCTTATATGGTTGCAGACCAAAAACATCATCTAGCCAATTTTGCATACTCTCTTTTGAACGGTCATTTTTAATATTTTCTATATTTATTTTACTTTTTGTTGCATCAATCGGTGCAGGTTTATCACACACTTCTACCGCTGATAAAGAGAGTGCAATCAATAATATACTTATAAAAAACTTCATTTATACCCTCACTCTGTCTTCCAAGGCTCGTGTCAACGAGAGCAAGTCAATATTTTCCAAGCTTACTCCTGTAGGCACACCTTGAGCAATTTTAGAAAAATTCACATGATAAGCGCTCAATTTATCCTCAATATAAAGAATAACAGCATCATTTGCAATGGAAGGAGTCAGGGCAAAAAGTATCTCTTCTATGCCATTTTTTACTATATTTTCAAGATGTGATATAGAGAGCTCTTCTAGTGAATCCAGGACAAAATATTTTCCGTCAAACAAGCCGTTCTCTTCTAAAAGTAGTATATCTTTTGCATTTTCAACAATACATAAAAGTGTAGTATCACGTGTCTCGTCAGAGCATATATGACAGAGTTCATCTTCACTCATACCACCGCACATACGACACTTTTTCAAACTCCCTATCGCATCCTCTATTGCGTGAGATATTTTCAAACCGACATATGTATTGTTCATAATCATAAAATAGGCAAGTCTTGTAGCAGATTTTTTACCAATCGTAGGTAACTCTTGCAATGCATCAACAAGCCTGTTGAATTTTTCTAATGAATTATTCATCTCTATCTACTGCTTTCTCTTTAGGAACGAGCAACCAAAGCTTTAAGGGTGCATTGAGCCTGCCTGCAAGTTGGAGTGCTTCATCACCACTTCCTACAAACAAATCAGCTCTTACGCTTCCTTTGATTGCACCACCCGTATCTTGTGCGAATACAATTCTGTTGATTTTCTTCTCTTGTAAATTTGCGCTCAAGTATAACATATTTCCTAACAAAATATACCTTTTATCCACTGCAATAGAGCGCATCGGTGTCAATTCTACACCTAAAGCTCCTGTAGCACCCTGCTCTCTTTTTGAAAAAAAGACCATTGAGTTGTTGTAATTGAGTACTTCATCAAGTTCTTGCGGATGTTCTTGTAACCATTTTTTTATGCTTTGAAGTGAAACTTCTTCGAGTGTCAGATTACCTCTTTTTACAAGATATTTACCGATAGATCGGTATCTATGCCCATTTTGATTATCGTATCCTAAATAGATAGAACTGTTATCATCAAATTTTGCGATTCCTGATCCCTGTACTTCTAAAAAAAACTTATCTATCAAAGAATCGCAATAACAGATTACTGATGCATTCAAATCATTATAAGCCACCTCTCCTCGAGCGTAGTAAGGCACAAGTTTATTCCCTACCAAACGACCACGCAGTCTGTAGTGTTTAAGTTCAGGATATATTCTTGCCAAATCAATAGTAACTAAATCTTTCGGTGTCGCATATACTGGGTATCTGTAACGTTCTGTTTGTTCATAAGAGGCGTGAATTTCGGCTTCATAGTAGCCTGTAAGTGTTCCTTGATTATCTTCTTTGTTATTTAAAATAAGAAAAGGTTGGAAGTTTGCTGTAATGAATTCTTGAGCGTTTTGTGTTTCTTGTGCTTTATTACATAAATCTGTATAGATATCAAAAACTTTTTTAGTTTGACAATTTTTTACAAACAGCTGTAGCACCTCATCAAAATTCTCTTTATGAAAATCAGGTAGAGATTCAAACGTCGTTTTTCGCAATTCTGTATTTGACAGCTCTTTAAGATGCACTTTTGGCTCTTTTGAGCAGGATACAAAAAAGAGAAAAAAGAATAAAGTGATGATTACTATTTTCATGAGTGAGATTATATCATCAAAGTATTTATTTTAAATTACAAAATGGGTATAATTTCACAAAAATTTTAAACAAATATAGGATTATAAATGGAAGAGTTAAGCTATTATGAGATTTTAGAAGTATCACGTGACGCAGATAAGGCAACAATCAAAAAAGCTTATAGAAAAATGGCAAAAAAATACCATCCCGATAAAAATCCGGGAGACAAAGAAGCTGAACATAAATTCAAGCTCTGTAATGAGGCCTATCAGTGCCTTAGTGATGACCAGCAAAGAAGTATCTATGACAGATATGGTAAAGAAGGTCTCCAAGGTATGGGTGGAGGCCATGGTGCTTCTCACGCAGGATTTGATGACTTAGGAGCTATCTTTGAAGAGATGTTCAGTGGTTTTGGAGGCGGTGGCAGAAGACGTCAAAATCCGGCAGATATGGACAAATATCCACTTGATATGAACGTCGATATGTACATCAGCTTCCAAGAGGCTATCTTTGGTTGTGAAAAAGAGATAGAGTACACATATAAAAAAGCATGTGAAGCTTGTAAAGGTACAGGTGCCAAAGATGGTAAGCTCTCTACCTGTCCACAATGTAAAGGACAAGGTCAGGTTTATATGAAGCAAGGCTTTATGACCTTCTCTCAAACATGTCCAGTATGTCACGGAACAGGTTCCTCTGCAGCCCAGAAGTGTAAAGTATGTCGCGGTAGTGGTTATGAAGAGGTACGTGAGAAGATCACTATCACCGTTCCAAAAGGGATTGATTCTGGAAATCGTCTTAGAGTCTCTGGTAAAGGTAACATTGGTAAAAACGGTAATAGAGGTGATCTCTACATCACATTTGAGGTCAAACCGGACAAACACTTTATAAGAAACGACAATGATGTCTATATTGAAATTCCGGTATTCTTTACACAGGCTGTAAAGGGCGATACTTTAACAATTCCGTCACTTACAGGTGAGCTTGAATTAAAGCTTGATATTGGAACAAAAGACAAACAACGCTATACTTTTAGAGGTGAAGGTATCGATAATGTTCATGGACATGGAAAAGGTGACTTAATTGCTATCATCAACATCCAGTATCCTAAAAAACTGAGTGATGAGCAATTAGAGTTGCTAAATCAACTCCAAGAGTCCTTCGGTATTGAGTCAAAACCGCATGAGAGTCTGCTTGACTCTGCTATAGATAAAATGAAAAGTTGGTTTAAATAAAATATTATGAATAAACAGCATCTTAAAGACAAGCTATCATCATTAGCTCTTTCTATGTTTCGAAAAGACTTTTTTGGAATATATCACGGTTCGCTCTCAGCAAAAACTGAGTCAAGCCGTTTTCTTATCAACACAAAAGAAGCTGTCTTTGATGCAATTGATAACAATTCACTGATTGAACTCTACTTTAAAAAAGATTATAGATGGAAGCAAGCAAGTATCGATGCAAGTATCCACCACTCTATCTACTCACAGATATCAGAAGCAAAATTTGTCTGCTTCTCTATGCCGCAATTTACAACTGCTTATTCACTTAACCACAACATCATCGTTCCTAAGGATTATTTTGGGCATAAAGAGATTGGCTCCATTGAAATTTTTGACCCAAAACAGTTTGAAGATTGGTATGAGAGAGCACAGAGTGAGATAGCCTACTATTTTCAGACAAATAAAACAAACATCATGGTAATTCGCGGATACGGTGTTTATGCCTACAGCAGAGATATGCATGAGATGGCCAAACAGTTAGCCATCTTGGAGAAAAGCTGCAGACTTTTAATGCTTGACAATGATGCAGCCAATTGTGAGTTCGACTAATTTTTAAAGTGCTTCAATCGCTTTATAAGCCACATCCATCATCTTCTTTATCTCTTCTTCACTAATAATATACGGCGGCATAAAATAGACGATATGTCCAAGCGGACGTAAAAGTACTCCATTATTAAGCCCATACTCGTACACTTTTAGCCCTATGCGTTCTTCTGCTGTGTACCCTTTGAGCTCAACTGCACAAACCATACCGGTTTGACGTACTTCTGCCACATTTTGCAAGCTTTTAAATCTTTCAAGCTCTTTTGCCATCAAAGCTGCTTTTTCTCTGTTTTTCTCAATAATATTTTCATTTTCAAAGATATCCAAAGTTGCATTTGCAGCAGAACATGCCAAAGCATTACCGGTATAAGAGTGTGAGTGTAAAAACGCTTTATGCTCATTATAGTCACAATAGAACTTTGCATAAACATCGTTAGAAGTAAGCACTACAGAGAGTGGGAGATATCCGCCGGTAAGTCCTTTTGAAAGAACTAAAAAGTCAGGTGAGATTCCAGCCTTTTGACAAGCAAAAAGCTCTCCGGTACGACCAAAACCAACCATTACCTCATCCGCGATAAGATGTACATTGAATCTGTCACATATCTCACGCAGTAAAACTAAAAAGTGAGGATGATACATATGCATATACCCTGCCCCTTGGATCAAAGGCTCAACAATAATAGCACTTATCTCATCGGCTCTTTGTTGACAAAGTAGCTCAAACTCCTGGGCTGCTGTTATAGCACTTTCTTTGCTCATATCTTGTGGTACGGGAGTTTGAACAGTCTTCATAAGAAGTGGTTCATAGGTATCTTTGTAAAGTTCTACATCACCGACACTGAGAGCTCCTATTGTCTCTCCGTGATATGAATTCGTTAGTGAAACAAAGAGTGGTTTTTTCTCTCCTGAGTTCAAATGAGCGTGATAACTCATCTTAAGTGCAACTTCAACTGCAGATGAGCCGTTATCTGAGTAAAAACATTTATCTAAACCATTAGGTGTTAGTTTTACAAGACGCTCAGAAAGCCTCACAACCTGTTCATGAGTAAACCCTGCGAGTATAACATGTTCTAATGTATCTAACTGCTTTTTTATCTTTTCGTTTATATAACTGTTAGTATGTCCAAACATATTTACCCACCATGAGCTTATAGCATCAATATAACGATTTCCTTCAAAATCTTCCAGATAGACTCCATGGGCTTTCTTTATCGGTATTAGCGGCAATCTCTCATGATCTTTCATCTGTGTACAGGGGTGCCAAAGGACATCCAAGTCTCTGTTTTTTAATTCTTCATTTTTCATAACAAAATTATATCTTTCTCTCTCCTCTTTATCAAGTTTAAAGGCGAATTTACATAGAATTACATAAATTTGATGAAGAAGGTTTTTTACTATTATGATTACATGGATGCAAAGACATAAGAAATGGCTTATTATAACCATTTGGATTTCAACTATCGCTTTTATCGGTGCTGGTTTTGTCGGTTGGGGACAATATAAATATGGAGACAAAGCAAGTGCTGTTGCAAAAGTCGGTGATGTTGAGATATCTATGAGCGAACTGCAAAAAACCTACTCTCGTCTCTATCAGCAATATAACCAGATGATGCAAGGTAATTTTGATGAAGAAAAAGCGAAACAGTTTGGCTTACAGAAACAGGCTTTACAACAACTCATCCAACAAGCGTATCTTCTTAATCTTGCGCAGTCGTATGACCTAATGGTCAGTGACCTGGAACTTTTCAAAGTTATAAAATCGCAAAAGGTTTTTTATAAAAACGGTGCTTTTGACAAAGATACATACAAACAGGTTCTTTCACAAAACAGAATGACTCCAAAAGAGTATGAAACAGGACTTAGAAGAGAACTGCTTTTACAAAAAACTCTTGCCCTTCTTCCTGTAAAAACTTCAAAAAATGAAGCAAAAATCTTAGATACACTGTTGAACATTGCAGATAAGATTGAATATAAAATACTTTCAGAATCAATGATCAGTGTTGATACATCAGATGCAAAACTCAAAGCATTCTGGGAGAGTATGAAAAACAACTTTATGACAGATGTAAGTTATGAGATCAACTTTGTCAAACAGTCTCCTGTAGTAAAAGAGTACGATGAAGCTGCCATTACAAAATACTACCAAGCCAACAGAACACACTTTAAAGACAGCGAAGGTAAGATACTTCCACTCAAAGAAGCAAAAGAGGCAGTAATAAAAGAGTTAAATACAAAAGCATCTAAAGATACAGCGCTCAGAACATACATCGCTTTCAAAAAAGGAAAGCTTGATTCATCGATACAGAAAGAGACACTGACAGTTTCAGCATCCAATAACCCTCTAGGAACAGAGGTACTTGAGAAGATAAAGTCTCTTTCTGCTACAAAACCGTATGCAAAACCTGTTCTTGTTAACGATACTTATTATATAATCGAGTTAGTTAAAACAAACCCTGCAATGCCAAAATCTTTTGAAGCTGCACGTACGGAAGTTTTACCACTCTATCTAAAACAAAAAAGAAAAGAGAAGCTCTTTGAGTTAGCAAACAACTCATTAGCTACATTTAAAGGAAAAACTACCGATTTTATCACTGTTAGTTCATTAGATGCGATGAATGGTCTTTCAAAAGCAGAGACAGCAGAGTTTCTTCAGAAGCTTTTTACTTCTGATAAAAAAAGAGCTTTTATAACATTAAAAGATGAAAAAGTTGTTTTATACAACATTTTGGAACAAAAACTGCTTAATAACAAAAATAGTAATCAAAGTGATGTTATCACTCGATTAAAAAGTACAATGTTTAGTGAAGGTCTTCTAAAAACCCTCCAAAACAAGTACCAAACTGAGATATTTATCCAAGGACTCTAAATTGAGTAGAACTGTTTTAGCCATTGACATTGGCTCAACAAAAATTTGTGCTGTTATCGCTGAGATTGCTAACGATAACACTATCTCCATTACAGGAGCTGGAACAACAAAAGCACAAGGCCTCAAAAAAGGAAGTATCACAAATATTGAACTTGCCTCTCGCAGTATTAAAACAGCTGTTGAAGATGCAAAAAGAGTTTCCGGTGCAAATGTTACGAGTGCAATCGTATCAATTTCGGGAGCCTATACAAAAAGTCTAAACTCTAACGGCATTGTAAATATCCAATCAAAAGAGATATCTTTTGAAGAGATCAAACGTGTTATGCATACATCTCTTTATAATGCAAATATTCCAAATGAGTATGAAGTACTTCATGCTCTGCCATTTAACTTCAAAGTAGATGATCAGGACTATATCGAAGACCCACTTGGAATGAATGCTTCTCGTTTAGAAGTTGAAACACATATCATTACAACACAAAAATCAAATCTTAACAATCTCAAAAAAGCTGTCAAAGGTGCAGGAGTAGAAGTAGAAAACATAGTGCTTAACTCGTATGCATCAGCTATTGCAACACTTAATGAAGATGAACGCGAACTTGGTGCTGCGGTTATTGACATGGGTGGTAATACTAGCAATATTGCAATATACTCTGGAAACTCCATTAGATACAATGAGTATCTTGGTGTTGGTTCCAACCATGTCACAAGTGACCTTTCAATGGCACTGCATACACCACTCAATGTTGCGGATAAAGTAAAACTGACATACGGCTCACTCCTTACTCCAAGTAATGACTTGATTGAACTGCCTGTAATCGGTGATGAAGAGACAACACACGAAGTCTCTTTGGAAGTTGTTCATAATGTTATCTTTGCAAGAGTGGAAGAGACATTGATGATACTTGCACAGTTTATTGAAAAGAGTGGTTTAAAAGATCAAATTGGTGCAGGAGTTGTTCTCACCGGTGGCTTTTCAAAAATGGAAGGCATCCGTGACTTGGCAATTGCGACCTTTGGATCTATGCCAGTACGTCTTGCAAAGCCGCGTGAGATGGATGGACTCTTTGATACACTCAGAGAACCTGAATATGCAAGTGCAATTGGTTTGATTATGTATGCTGCATATCCGTATACACCATATGAGATTGATGTAAACAAACGTGTACGTCATACAAATGAAACACCGACACAAAGTACAACTGTAGATCTTTCTGACACAACAGAAAACCTTACTACTCCTCTCGTAAAAGAGGAGAAAGAAGCAAAAATGATCAATCTTGAAGAAGCACAGAGTAAAAAAAGTGATGAAGCAGGAAGCTTAAGCAAATTTTGGAATTGGGCAACCCAGTTATTTTAAAGGAGTGAAATATGGAACCGTTTGTAATTGAAGAGACACATAACCCAAGTGGAGCACGAATCATAGCTGTAGGCGTCGGTGGCGGCGGTGGTAATATGATTGGACATATGATTAACGAAGGTGTCAGTGGCATTGAGATGATGCTTATCAATACTGATGCACAGGTGTTAAGCGAAACAAATGCTGCAACAAAGATACAAATCGGTGCAAAGCTTACAAAAGGGCTAGGTGCTGGAATGAAACCAAACATTGGTAAAGATTCTGCATTGGAAAACTATGATGATATTCGCTCAGCTCTTGAAGGTGCTGATATTGTCTTTATCTCTGCCGGTCTTGGTGGTGGAACTGGAACAGGGGCTGCTCCTGTTGTTGCTCAAATTGCCAAAGAGGTTGGTGCGCTTACAATCTCCATCGTTACAAAACCTTTTATGTTTGAAGGGCGTAAACGTCTTAAACTTGCTGAGAGCGGTTTAGAGGAGCTTAAAAAAGAGAGTGATTCTATTGTTGTTATTCCAAATGACAAACTCCTTTCAATTATTGACAGAAAACTGGGACTCAAAGAGAGCTTTAAAATCGTTGACTCTGTTTTAGCGCAAGCAGTAAGTGGAACTTCCGGTGTAATTCTCTCAAGCGGTGAAAATGACATCAACCTTGACTTTGCCGACCTGCAAACTGTAATGAGCCATAAAGGTATGGCACTTATGGGCGTTGGTGAGCATGAGGGTGAAAATGCTGCTTATGAAGCAATCAAAGCGGCTATTGAATCACCACTCCTTGACAATATGTCCATCAATGGCGCAATGGGTGTACTTGTACACTTTAGTATGCACCCTGACTTTCCCATGATGGAACTCGCAGAAGCTATGGAAGTAGTTCATGAGAGTGCACATGATGATGCTGAAGTTATCTGGGGAACATCTACTGATGCTACACTGAATGAGAATTACGTAAAAATCACAATTGTTGCGACAGGTTTTGAAAAAGATCTGGCAAACAATGAAGATTTTGTAGCAGAAAACCCAGCTCCAAAAGTTGAAAAAATCCGTCCTCGCCTTGTAGTTGGTGGTGACTTAGATAGTGACTATCTTGACATTCCTGCATATATGAGACAACAACAAGATTAACCTTGTCTGCTTCTTTTGAAAAGATCATGAAGGCCAAATCACTCCTTGGCCTGCGTGAGAAATCCTCCCTTAAAGAGATTAAAAACAAATACAAAAACCTTATGAAAAAATGGCATCCTGATAAGCATAAGGATAATATTGAAAAAGCTACAAAGATGAGTGTTAAAATCAATGAAGCCTACAAAACCATCCTTGAGTACACAAGCCACTATGAATACCCTTTTGATGAAGAGAGTATAAAAGCAAAATACCAGTCACCCTCAGATTGGATGAAAGACAGATTTGGTAATAAAAAAAATATGATTTAATAAATGAAGAAAAAAATTACAAAGAGTATCTTAAAACTCTTTGTAATATTAAATAATTAAAATGTTCCTGCGATTGAACGTGCTAATGCTTTTTCAAGCACTGGTTCAGCCTCTGAAAAATCTAAATTCACCTTTTCTGCTGTAGAAATAATACGAGTTCGGTATGTTTTCCATTTAACTTTACCGCCTTTGATATCTTGTTGTACCTTTGTTGAGCTTCCTTGAGCTAAAGAAGCTTGTTGTGTTTGTGTAACAATCTCTCCCTCTAATGGTCTTTCACGAATTTGCAAATCTGTTACCATTACATAAAAAGTGTCATCAACAAGGGCATCTCCTAAAAAGCCAAGTGCTACTCCAGCAGTTCCTCTACCACCTGCATTCATTGCATACGCTGCTGTACCACCAGCTAAAGCACCAGTAACAGCTGCCCCATAACCAGATCCCATAAGTCCCTGAGCTTCCCTTTTATCAGTCTTACTAACCTTTAAAATATTACCTTGAAGCATATATGTAGCTTTTGCAGGATCATTCGTTATTTTATACCCTTTTGCTTTAAGCTCATTTACAATTGCATCCTTAACATGTACTTCTTTATCTGATGTGTTTCTGATATTAAAATAAATAATTTTTTTATCTGGACTCACAGGTTCTAAAAATATTGTATCCGACATTTTTGTTTGAACATCTAAATTTCTTTTTTTGATTGCTGTATGCATAGCACTACATCCACTAAATCCCATACTCATTAATGCTACTAATGAAACTGTAACAATCCCTTTTCTTAACATATTTTCATACTCCTAATTAAAATTTAGAAAAAATTATATATATATATTAAAAAGAACTGAATTGTATTATTTCTACAGCCATACCCCATTTTTCAAATAATATGCCAGTGGATAATAGCTAACAGTCATTACATAAACTGTATTGTAAAAAAGTGAAATATTAAAATGCTTTCGTAACTCTTCAGCTTTAAAATCTATGATACCAATGACAAAACCAAAAAATGTTCCAACAAAAAGCACTATGTATAAAAAATATCCTATATAGTTGTAATCACTCTGTAAAATACAAAATGGACAGTGGTGTGTCGGTTGTTCATAAATGTATGTACCAAAAAATGCAATAAGTGTTATCAATGCAATAAGTAAGAACAAAATATTTACAACAGCATAGATATATCTGTTTTTCAGTAAATACAAAAGTACTAAAAGGGCAAAGAGTCCATAAAAAACTGTCAGTAAAACTCTCGGTGATGCACTCAGTATCTCTGCTAAGTATGTTGCCGAAGTGGTGGAGAAAATTGCCCCACAACAATCCACTACACTGCTTATGTCCATAGCATTGAACATAAAACTCTCTAAAACTATCTCAGATATAAGAAGAAAATAGGCAACACAAAAAAGCAAAAACTTCTGCTTGAGATAAGGTTGATGTTCATACTTTATATCCTCATCATTGAGTACTATCCAAAAGGCAAAAACATAAAGGTTGAGTATCTTTAAAAACAGTAGCGGTGTTCCATAGCTTGTAGCACTGACAACACCGGCAGCACACATTGCTCCAGGAAGGATATTTGAGATATCATCCAGGGTATAGACAAAAAAGATAAAAAGCGGAATCTTTACATAAAATATAAACTTGATGATAGTTGCAGAGAGATAGCTCTTTTTTTCCAAAGCGTACTGATAGGAAGTTGTTGCATTTGCATCATACTTCAAAACAATTTTTAGAGAGTTAATGAACGCTATTGTCGCAAAAATGACAAAAAGAAGATTTAAAACACTCAACGTAATTATCTCAGGTGTTAAAAACATCAGAGTAACTTTCCATGTTCAAGATTAATGACTCTGTCAACAAAATCAAGCTCAAAAAAGAGCGGATCATGTGTTGCAACGACAATTGTTCGATTTTTTGACTTTAGCTCACGCAGTATCTCTATAAACTCACAGGAGAGTTTTTCATCAAGATTAGCTGTTGGTTCATCTGCTAAAATGATTTTTGGGTCATTAATGTTTGCTCTGGCAATTGCAACACGTTGCTGTTCTCCGCCTGAGAGATTTCTAACCATCAAAGATGATTTATGTGCTATAGAAAACATCTCTAAAACTCTCTTTGCTTTTTGACGCATAAGCTCACGTGGTAAATTGAGAGGAAAAAGTGGCAAAAGTACATTCTCTTCTACACTTAATTCAGGAATAAGATTATACTTTTGAAATACGATACCGATATTGTCCCGTCTGTATGAAGCTGCAAAATGGTCCGGTAGTTTTGATATCTTCTTACCATCAACGATCACTTCACCCATTGTTGGTTTTGAGAGCCCAGCAATCAAAGATAAAATGGTACTCTTTCCACTTCCACTTACCCCTTTTAAGACAATAAGCTCACCCTCACCAAACTCCAATGAGATATCTTGCAGTGCTTTGATATTTTTGCCATAGATTTTTGAAACATTTTTTAACTTTATCATCGCATGACCTCATCAGCATCGAGTGTTGCAACTCTCCATGAAGGAATCAGTGTTGCTGCGATATAAACAGGTACAGAGAGTAGAAATATAAGTAGAATATATGATAATTCAATATGTATATTTAATTGAAAGTTATGAATCTCAAGCATATTTTCATGGGTAAATATTGCACCAAGCAGTGGCGCTTTGAATACAAAAACATAAACAAATGCGATACCTAATCCTAGAGTAAAAGAGAAAAATGAAAGCAGTGTAGCTTCATAGAATTTTGCGTGCAGTACATCTTCTACGCACCACCCTATCGCTTTTAATATCCCTATCTCACGCTTTTCTTCACTGCTGAGTCCATTTGCTTTGTCATAAATGATGATGAAAAATGTAAAAAGTGCTATAACAAAGAGTGAGAGAAAAACACCACTGTCATAGTCAAAAAGCTTTTCATACTCTAGCAGTAGATCATCTTTGGACGTTACTTTTGCATTTGGTAGCAGCAGACGAATCTTTGAGCTTATAAACTCCAACTCATTTTTATTTGCAACACTTAGAGCAATATCACTTCCCTCATCTGCACTATATCCAAAAATCTCTCGCAGCGTATCTTTGCTCATTATGATGAGATTTTTTAACTCCTCTCTCTCACCTACATCAAAACTGGCTTTTATACTGACCTTATGTAAGCTTCCATCAGGCTTTATAAAATTAAAGTACTCTTTATAATAGGCTTGGTTCATGATATCTTGAACATTTTTACTCACAAGCATTTCTGAGTCACTCAGCTCATACTGTTCTAAAAGCTTTGCGACCACAGGATCATCCTGCATCTCAAAAGCATCAACGCCCAGCAGATAAAATGTACTCTCTTTGGGCCTGAAATAATACTTTCCTTGTACTTCTAGTTTTCCTGCTGTAACACCCTCTATCTCTAAAAGCTTATCAAGTACACTTACATCTATAGCTGCAGGCATTCCGGCTTTGTAGTTTTGTATGATGATATCACTTTGATTTGCTATACGCTCTTTTAGCTCATAACGCAGAGAACTTGTCACAAAAAAAAGCGTGGCAAGCAGTGCAACTAAAAGCGTAAATACAGTGACAATAAAGATATTTTTGTTTTTATGCCGTAAAATATAACTGTAGGCGTATTCTAAAAGATAGAAGTTTATTTTATTCATCGAGTTTATGCACCATTGCAGCTGTTACATTATCAAAGCGAACGATTGTTTTGCCCCGATGATCGAACAAAAACTGTTTTGCACTTTTTTCATTTTTAAATCCTATCAACTCATGCCCCATGGGTCCATATACATCACTTCCTATGACATAGTAAGCATCTTCTGCATCAATGGTCTCTTGTGTATAGTAAGCTCGTGTATAAATGTTTTTGATACCCTCTTTATGCTTGAAGTAGTATGTAAAGAGATCTTTCATACCATCAAAGTAGAGTTTTTTACCATCTTGATACTCTATCATAGAGACCCATCGTGGATACTTATATAAAAACATACCACATATCGGGCATTTCTCTTTCTGTGAAACATTTAAATCAGGGTATTTTCTCTCTACTTTTGCTTCTCTTTGTACATCCCATAAGTAAAGAGCCAAAGCTTCTTGATAACTGCTTTTTAAATTTCCACACTCTTTTGTCTCTTTTATAGAGTCTAAGAGAGCCTCATAACTTTTAAATGCATTTACATTAAGCTTTGAACATTTCTTTTGAAATATTTTTTTACCCATTGGATATATCTTTTTAGATTTCAGTGCATCTGAATAATTTGGATACGCAAAAAGATTGGTAATAAGAATAAAAAAGAGAAACAGAAGTTTAGAGAGCGACATTATGCGACCTTACTATGATTTAGGGCACATCTAAAAGCCCTAACAACCCTCAGAGAGATAAAACAGAGATGAAGTTGTGAAGAACTTTTTTTGAGCCATAGCCTAAGCTACGGCGATGAAAAATTCTTTGCAAGTTCGCTCTGTTTTACCCTCCCTACGGGCATAAGAGAAAAGTCCATACTCTTCGTTAATCTTTTTTAACTTAGCTACAGCTAGGTCTTCAAAAGATTGCCTTGATTATGAAATTTTTTCTTATGCTGAGGATTGTTAGGGCTTTTAGATGTGCCCTTAAGATAATATCGAAAAAGAGTTAAAAAAGTGTTAAGGAGGCACTAATCAATGCGTAGAAGCATCAATCTGCGTATGAAAAGAACAAGAAGCGCAACAGCCAAAAATTTGAAGTCTATCTCACTGGCAATATGAATATTTGCAAATGTATCACTCTGTGTTGCTTCTTTCCCCATAGACTGCATCGCTAAAATCTTAGGTACATAGACAGCAGCAAACATCAATGATGAAAAAAGAGCAGTAACAGCCGCTCCAAATAAAATGGCATCACGCTGTCCACGTTTATACATATAGACCTCATAAAAGGCGATATATCCTGCTAGAAAATAGACCCAGTAAGAAAAATTGTGAAATATCTCACCCATAATGATACCCATATTATAATGGTCTATCAGCATGCCTACTAAAATTTTATCACTGTGAAACACAACAGGCGCTACAATGGCACCAAGTACCAAAACAGCACCAAAACTTGCAGCAATGACAAGTAGATAACTAAAATCCAAATAAATATTTCTTTTTAACATATGCTATACCTTTAGTGTAAAGCCTCTGTCAAATGAAGAGTAGTCCTGATAAAATTCGAGGCTTTTAATTTTTGTGTTCTGTAAATAAGAACGTATTCTATCTTGTTGGTCATAACCCATCTCACAGCTAAAAAACTTAATCTTTTGCCTTAAGACTTCATCAAGAAGCTTTTGAATGATTTCGTCACCGATTTGACCACCAAAAAGGGCATTTTGAGGCTCGTAAGAGAGGTTTGATTCAAGCTCTTCATCCTCTGCAATGTAAGGAGGATTTGATACCAGATAATCAATTTGTTCATCCACTGATTCTAGAAGTGAGCCCTCACGCAACTCTATTTGATTTTGCAGACCAAAGTTTTCAATATTTTTCTGAGCAACTGCAAGTGCTTTTGGAGAGATATCAACGGCGATTATCTTTGCATTTGGAAGATGTTGCGCAAGCATTATAGAGATGATGCCACTACCAACCCCTACCTCAACAAGTCTGATTGCTGCCTCTTTGTCCTCGATATTTTTTAAAACCTCATCGATTAAAAGCTCAGTTTCAGGACGTGGAATAAGAGCACCCTCGTCTATATAAAACTGCTGCGAATAAAAACTGACACGATTGACGATATACTCAAAAGGCTCATTCCTGCTTCTGCGTGTAATCCAGTCAAAAAAAGTATCATCAAGCTCTATCTCACTCTTTTGATTTGTAAGCAGCCATAGCTCATCTTTATCAAAATAAGCCATCAAGAGCAGTTGTGCCTCACGTGCGGCTCTTGGAATCCGAGAGACTTGAAGCGTCTGCGTTATCTCACGCAATAACGCTTCAACTATATATTTGCGTCGCATTTACCCGCAAGTCCACTCTCATCTATATATCCAATATCCACACCAAGCTCTTTAAGACGCTCAATTACCGGAGGATGCGTATAGTGAAAAAAGATATAGAGCGGATGTGAGAGTGGAAAACTTCTGTTTTCTGTAACGAGTTTCTGCAAAGCATTTGCAAGCTCAATCGCTCCAGAAGCTCCACCAAGCTCACTGCCCATTCTATCTGCTTCATACTCATTATGTCTGCTGACCACTCCCATAATCGGCATCATGATAAAGCCAAGAACCGGCATAAAAAGTATTAAAAGTATCATAACAACATACGGCTCTCTTGAGAGTCCCATCTCCATATAAAGTGAGTCAGGTAGATTTCCAAAAATTGCAAACATTGCAAAGAGCATTCCACCAACTAGAGCTATATTTTTATAAATATCTCCGTGAGCAAAGTGTCCAAGTTCATGTCCAAGTACTGCTAAAAGCTCTTTTGTTGAGAGCTTCTCTAAAAGTGTATCAAAAAGAACTACTCTTTTTGTTTTACCAAATCCGCCAAAATAAGCATTCAGACGTGCATCACGCTTACTTGCATCACTGACAAACACACCCGAGCTTACAAAACCTGTTGCATCCATTAGACGCTTTATCTCACTGTCAAGCTCTTCATCTTCAAGCGGTTTGACCTTATCAAAGAACATTGCACGAAATGTCGGATAGAGCATATTTATAGCGATAACTACTGCAAATATAAAAAGAAAGCTCCAGAGCCACCAAAGTTCAACATTTGTCATAATCGCATAGATACCCCATACAACCAAAGAGCCAAAGAGAATCATTGTGACAAAAGATATCACGGTATCTTTTATCCATTGTCCGAGTGTCGATTTGTTAAAGTCGTACTCTGTATCAATAACAAACTTTTCATAGTAAGAAAACGGCAGTGATATAATGTAGTTGATAACAACAAAACCCATCACAATTACGATATTCTTCATCGCTTCATTTTCCAACATAAAAAACTGATGCTCTAAGGCTTTGATACCAACACCCATCCATGCAATAAAGACAAGATAATCTATAAAAGTATTGACAATTGCAAGTTTCTCTTTTGCAACAGCATAATTACCTGCTTTTAAAAATTCACTTGCTCCTAAGAGAACCGGAGTTTTTCTTTTTGCTATATTGATATAACCGATTTGCATCACACTCGTATATATCGAAATAGCGACATAAAGAGTATATATACCTACAATTGTCATTAACATCTATCTACCTTTTTATTTGACCGGCATTGTATGTGCACCAAACGGTGCTGTTTCAAACTTCTCTTTTACCGGGATCGTTTCATCTTTTGCATTATAAACTTTTGCTGCAATCGTGTAGCCTACACCAATTAAAAGACCAACTATAATGACTGTCCATACAATCTTCTTTTTTTCACCTTTTAGTGTATCATAATCACTAATACTTTCTAATGTTGGTTCCATAATAATCCTTTAATTATAAAATTTTATACGATAATAGCACAACAGCCTGTAAGAAAAGAGAATGAATCAAAAGTAATCTGACGATTTAAGTCTATTTTTTATTTTATTTTATCGTCATTTTCTAAAAGTGCAAGTGTAGAAGTAGGTAAATACCTACTCTACTGGATAATCAAGATAATAATCTACCACTTTCGACTCTAAGGTCACCTCTTTGATAAGTTCTACTACTTTGAGGTGTTCTGGATGCACGGCATAGGCCTGCAGGTCTTCTTTAGTCTCAAAAGTCGAATAGAGAGAAAGGTCCATTGCTCTCTCGGACTCATTAAAGTTGATACCGACCTCCATCGTTTTTAAAACATCTATCTTCTCTTCTAACTGCTCAAGTTTATCTTGAACTTTCGCAATATTTCTTGCTTTGTTTTCCTCTTTGAACTGAAACATTACAATATGTACTACCATCACACAACCTTAAAAAAATTTCAAAATTTTACCAAGTTTTTCATTATACTTGGATAATATAGAGGCATGAAAGAATTATACGGTGTTGGCATTTTATTTTTTTATTTTCTAAAATGGCCTATCTTTTTAGGTTATATCTACCTGCGTCTAAACGGATATAAAGAGAATTATATTCTTGATGTTCTTTGGCTCTACTCTCTCTTTTTAATACTCAAAGATTTTTATACCTTTTATAAACGAACCAAAGAGAAACAAGAGCATCAAGACGATACATCCTCTTAAGAGAGTATACCGCTCCAGAAAAATTTTGCAATCATTACAATAAAGAATACACCTAAAATATTAAGAACTATCCCATACTTTATCATATCCCGTACATTTACAACCCCACTACTCATCGCAATCGCATTTGGCGGGGTTGCGATTGGCAACATAAAGGCATATGACGCACAGATAGCCGCGACCATCATAAAGAGTGTTGTATTGATGCCTGATTGCTCTGCAACAGAGTAGATAACCGGTAGCATAATGGAAATCAGTGCCGTATTGGAAGTTATCTCTGTGGTAAAGGTTATCAGTAGCGCTATAGTTAAAAGAAGCAGTATCGGAGTGAGTGTCGTCATATCTAACAGATAGGATGCCAACTCATCTGCAAGTCCTGTTTGTGAAAATGCCTTTGCAATGGAGAAACCCGCACCAAATAAAAACATAATCGCATAAGGGACTTTTTTACTGTCATTGCTCCACTCTAGAATCTTAAACGGAGGTAAGAACAACAGTAGTCCAAACCCAAGCAGTATCCCACTCTCACTCAAGCCTAATCCATGCCAAAATGGTTTCATCGGTGCATTAACAAGTAAAAGAACTATCAGCGAACCGAGTAAAAGAAGTACTTTTTTCTGATTTGCATCAAGAATTTTAGGCTTTACCTCTCTATTTATTTCAATATCACCAACACCGATACTTAAAAGCAGACTCACACTCACAAGCATCATAAAGACCAGGGGAGCAACCATCCACATCCATTGAAAAAATGGAATAAGCGCCATATTGTGTTCTTGCATGATACCCAAGAGTATAAGGTTTGGCGGCGTTCCAATAGGTGTGAGTATACCTCCAACACTTGCACCATAGGCAATAGCCAATGCAAAACGCATCTTCAGTCTTGCATTTTCAGTAATAAATATCGCTATTGTAATAAGCAGCAATGTTGTTGTTGTATTTGAAAGAATTGAGCTTAGCAACGCAGACGTAAGTGCTAAAGAGAATATCATACCCCTTGGTGTTTCAGGGAAAAATCCTAAAATTTTATCAGCTATAAAAATATGCAGTTTCGTCTTCTCTACTGCAATAGCAAGTAAAAATCCACCTAAAAACAGATAAATTATAGGATGTGCATAATTTACCGTCGTCATTTTTGTCGTAATAATTCCCAACGCCGGAAATAAAATGATAGGAAGCAGTGATATCACACCCAGATGCAGGGCTTCATTTGTCCACAAAGTAACCAAAAATGCTATAACACCTAAGAGTCTGCTCTGTGTTTCATTGAAAATTGTCAAACCGAGAAAATAGATGACAACACCTATAAAAAGCGCTGTTAAAATTTTAAAAAACTCTGATTTATACTCGGTCATCATTTTCCCTTAGTTCGTCAGTAGATCTCGTAGAGATTCCTGTGGAGACTTTCCTTCAAGTGTTGCATACACCTCTGTGGCAATAGGCAGGTAGAGACTGTTTTTTTGCGCAATTTCTCGAAGTGCGTATGCAGTACCGATACCCTCAGCCACTTCACCAAGCTCACGCAGAATATCTTCCTGAGAGAGTCCACGGGCAAGTCCCAGTCCTACCCGAAAGTTTCTACTCATTGTTGATGATGCTGTGAGAAAAAGGTCTCCTGCACCACTGAGTCCTAAAAAAGTATCTTTTTTTGCTCCATAGACAGCACCAAAACGCTCCATCTCTACAAGCCCCCGTGAGATAAGTGCAGCCGCAGCGTTGTTTCCAAGCTCAAGCCCTGAACAAATTCCAGCAGCAATGGCAATGACATTTTTATAAGCCCCTGAGATCTCTGCACCAACAACATCATTGGATGTATATGTTTTGATAAATAAAGGAAAAAGCTTTGCAAACTCTTCTGCAAGCTTCTCATTGACAGAACTTACAACTAAAGCCGTAGGGAGTGATTGTATCACTTCTGCTGCAAATGATGGTCCTGAGAGAAAAGCGATATTTTCATCTGGAACATATTGGCTGTAGATCTCATTTAAAAATCTGCCAGTTTTTGCTTCTATTCCTTTGGATGCAACAAGGATTTTTTGATTGCTAAAAACAAAGTTTTCCTCCAACCAAGATGCAACTTGCTGTGCAGGTACTGTGATGATAAGATAGTCACACTTGAGAATCTCTTCTAATGAGACAAAGTTCTTTATATCTCTTGGTGTTCGAGAATTAATAAGAACATCATTCTTCTGTGAGAGTGCAAATGCAAGTGCACTTCCCCATTTACCAGCTCCAATGACTCCAATTGACATATCGTTTACTCCCTATTTTCTTTTCAAATTCAGCGATATCGGCTTCATATCCCACAACAACCAATATATCTCCCTCTTGGATAATATGATGTTTGGCCTTTGAAGAGTAGATAAACTCACTTTTCATATCTTTATGCATAACCGATAGTACTATGATACCATTATAACGTGTCCAATCGATACTTGTTAATTGTTCATCTTTGAAATGGCTCTCTTTATCGATCTTGATCTGTGCTATTTTCAACTCACTCTCTTCATACAAGATACTATGTAAAATTTTACTCGATATTGGCTTTTCAAGCATATTTGTAATGATATCCGATGTTGTTTCTACAATAGGAATCACCTTGTTGGCACCTGCCATTTTGAGCTTATTGGCACTCTCATTATTTGAAGCTACTGCGATAATTGTCAGATTTTCAAAATTTGCACGTAAGGAGATGGTTAAAAAGATATTTTGGGCATTCTCTTCAAGCAGACAAAACGCCATAGAGTTCTCTATATCTACATCCTTACGAATCTCAAGCCACTCATCACTCAGATCAAAAATCTCAACACGACCATCACTTTTTTCTACATCCTCTTCATGTAAAGAGTATATCTTCACATGTTTATACTTATCGACAACATTTGCCATAATCTCATGCGCATACTTGTTATATCCAAAAATCAGTGCTGTTGTCTTAGCCATTTCTAACCTTTGTATGCAGATATTTTTCAAATTCTAAAATAAAAATCTCATACCCGACAACCAAAAGATAATCCCCTACTTCAAGCAGTGTATCATCAATAGGATTGAAAAAGAATCGGTCATGATCATATTTATAGATTCCTAAAAGAACAACCCGAAACTCTTTGTTTCCAAGGTCACCGACTGTTGGAAAATTATCGACAATACGCTGCGTAATACCAAGCTCGTCAATCTTCACATCGGCATTTTCACTACGCAGTTCATGAATCACCTCAAAGGCGACAGGTTTACCGACAAGCTCTTTTGTAATAAGTCCTACAAGCTCCTGAGGATAGACGATTTTATCTATCCCTGCAAAGTCAAGTTTCTTACGATTTGCATCGCTCATAAGTAAAGAGAGAATAAAGACATCTTTGTTAATAGAGCGGATTGTAAGTGCGGCATATACATTTTCGATATCATCCTCACGCAGACACAAAACTGCTTTGATCTGTTTGTCCATATTGATATTGAGCTTTTCATAGCTGTCCACTCTTCCTGGATTGTAATGGAGTGCCGTATAGCCATCTTTTTTTGCCATTGCAACACGACTTTGATCATCATCCATAATGATGATTGAACTACCTCTTGCAGAGAGTTTTCTTGCAACCTCACGTGAGACCTGTTCATATCCACAGATAAGATAGAATTTCTTGAGCTTTGAGACATCTTCAATGGTCTTTATCTCTCGAATCTCATCAAGTTTTTCTGTAAATGCAGAGACAAAGAGTGATGTTGTAAATGCCAAAACCGCTATACCTGCCATAATGACCAAAGTGGCAACAAATCTGCCTTCTGTCGTAATAGGGACAATATCTCCATATCCAACAGTTGAGATGGTAACGATCGACCAGTAAAGAGCTTGAAAAAGGGTATTTATAGGAGATTCAGGGTTATTTCCCTCCATCACATAGATAAGTACCGAAGAGACAAAAATTACAACCGAAGCAAAAATTCCAAGTGTTAAAAACTCAAACTTTTTCGTAGCAAGAACAGAAGAGAGTGTCTGAAAACTTTTTGCATATCGAAAGAGTTTAAAAACACGAAAGAGGATGAAAATTCGAAGGAGTCGCAACTCATGGAAGAAAGGTAGTATCGCAAACAAGTCGATAATTGCTTTTGGCGATGCCATATAGTTCAGTTTTACTTTTAAGATCTGTTTGAAAGCCTTTGCAAGATTGATCTCTCGATGTAAAAAAGTATCATGTTCGGCACGGGCTACAATAATCTTACTGACACTGCTACTCACCCAAAGCCGTAACATATATTCAACAAAAAATATAAAAGAGATGATATAGTTGCTAAAGAACATAAGGTAGTCATTCACATGGAACTTTACCTCACGTATAAGGACACCTACACTGATAAAGATAAGTGTAATCATAAAAATATCTATATATTTTTTATACCTGTTTTTATCATCTTCTAAAATATTATAAAAAAAACGCTTACGCTTCTGATACGATTTTGATGTATCTAAATAGTAGGCAAAATCAAGTATCCAGCGTTTTAGCATTGTTCTTAACCTAGCTTAGCTTTGAGTATCTCGTTTACAGCTTGCGGATTTGCACTTCCTTTTGAAGCTTTCATAACCTGCCCAACAAAGAATCCAAAGAGTTTCTCTTTTCCAGCTTTATACTGCTCTACTTTGTCTTGATTTGCGTTTATTATCTCATCACACATCGCTTCAATAGCACCAGTATCTGTAACTTGTTTCAATCCCAGTGTATCAATAGCATCATCAACACTAACTGCTTCATTTTCCATTAGATGATCAAGAACCTCTTTGGCAGCTTTTCCAGATATTGTCTTATCATCGATACGTTTTACCAAAAAGCCAAGTTTTTTCGCATCTACCGGAGAGTTCATTATATTAACATCACCCTTGAGACGAGCTTGCAGCTCAACTGTAAGCCATGTAGTAGCAGTTTTTGCACTTACACCATCTTCAGCCATCATTGTCTCAAAAAAGTTTGCCATCTCTACAGAAGATGTGATAACAGAAGCGTTGTACTGATTCATACCGTACTCAGATACAAAACGCTCTTTTTTCGCATCTGGAAGCTCTGGGATTTTTGTATATTTTTCCATCATTTCATCAGTAACTTCACATTTAAGAAGGTCAGGTTCTGGGAAGTATCTATAATCAGCAGCTTCCTCTTTTCCACGCATAGAACGAGTCTCTTGTTTTACCTGATCAAAAAGACGCGTCTCTTGGACTATCTCTTCATCATAGGTACCATCTTCCCATGCTTCAACTTGACGAGACACTTCTACTTCTATCGCTTTTTGGATGAACTTAAAGGAGTTGATGTTTTTAATCTCAACGCGAGTATAGAGCTTCTCATCACCTTTTGGACGAATTGAGACGTTTACATCAACACGGAAACTTCCTTCTTGCATATTTGCATCACCAATGTCAATATAACGGATGATAGAGTGTAGCTTTTTCAGATAAAGAATTGCTTCTTCTGCACTTCTCAAATCTGGCTCACTTACGATCTCTAAAAGTGGTGTTCCTGCACGATTTAAGTCAACCTTTGAGATATCACCGTCATGAATGTTTTTACCAGCATCGGCTTCAATATGTGCACGATTTACACGAATAGTCTTGTTTGAGCCATCTTCGAAATCAATTTGAAGTTTTCCATGCTCTACTATTGGTGTATAGAGCTGTGTTATCTGATATGCAGATGGAGAATCCGGATAGAAGTACGACTTTCTGTCAAAGTATGAAACTCTGTTGATCGTAGCATCCAAAGCCGTTCCAAGCATAATAGATTTATGTACAACTTCTTTATTAAGTACCGGAAGTGCACCTGGTAGTGCTAAGCATGTAGGACAGGTATTTGTATTTTGTTTATGATTAAAACTCGTAGGACACGAGCAAAAAAGTTTTGTTTTTGTATTGAGTTGAACATGGACCTCAAGCCCTATTACGACTTCAAACATAGTTTTCCTTAGATGAAATAAATTAAATTTATCTATTTTATCCAATAAATGCTTTAAAATACGTTATTTTCGGCAAGAAGCTTTAAGCTTGGAAAAAACTTCCTTTTGTGATATAATTATCACATTGATAAATATAAGAAAAAGCCAACCTTACTGTGAAGTAAGCACGGAAAGTTATGGGTCTTTTATCCAAAAGATCGCCAGACTGCCAAATGTATTTATATTCTACATTTTTTCTATATCTATCATAATTTCACTGTAATCAAATATTTGCTTATTTGATTGTTATGGAGAAAATTATGAAAACTCTAATCTCAGCAATTTTGCTTCTGTTTTTATCTACATCGTTATTTTCGGCAGATAATTATAAATTTGATATTTATAATGTTGATGCATACAACAGATCTATTCCTGCCATTTCTCTGGCTATTACACCAAAAAACAGTAGCGGATTCCAATTTATACTCTCATATGTAAGTACACTCTTTAGCTTTGAAAAGCCGGTTCAAGAGTATACACTTAATGATAAGTACACAAATGTGCAAATGAGTCTCAATTTTAGATTTTAAATTGAGCTAAGGCTATTTTGTATGTTTTGCGTAGATTTTTTCTAAAAGCTCTGTCTGCTTTTTTGCCTCTTTAAGTCGTTCTTTATTGACCATAAAAGCATCGAGTGTAAGAATCAAAAAGAGTGCTAGGATAATATAAAGTAGTGTTACAAAAATTGCCAAAACAGTGCCTAGCATGATAAAAAATTTGAAAGTGATAAGAGCACCAAAGAGCACTATCGCCCATGATGCTCCAAGCAAAAAGCTTATGATTCTCTCATATATATCTTTTTGCATAAAGGGAGGTTTAGTGCTCTTCTACGATGATTGCACCAGCAAGATAAACATAAGTAAGCATCATAAAGATAAATGCCTGTAAGAATGCACCAAATGTTAAAAGAGCAAATGGGATTAACGGCATCACCCATGGAACAAGCATTAAGATTACTGCCAAGAACATATCATCACCTTTGATATTACCAAAAAGACGGAAGCTAAGAGAGATAATACGTGAAAAGTGTGAAACGATTTCAACAGGGAACATTAACCATGCTAACCACCATACAGGCCCTGTAAAGTGTTTTAAATAGTTGATAATACCGTGTGTTTTGATACCAACAAAGTTATAATAAACAAATACAGAAAGTGCTAAAGTAAGTGTCATATTTAAGTTTGAAGACGGTGCTTCAAAACCTGGAACGATACCGATTAAGTTTGCAAAACCAACAAAAAGCCCGATTGTTGCAACTAATGCAAGGTATTTACGAGCATGTAGTTTACCCATTACATCTGTACCCATTTGTAAAACACCACCAATGTATGCTTCCATAAGGTTTTGTGTACCTTTTGGTACAAGTTGTAAGTTTGACATAGCAACTCTTGCTAATACGATTGCAATTAATGCTGCTAGAACCATATGTGTCAGAAAAAGAAAATCATGATTTTCTGAAATCAGTCCGAAAAAAGTAAACATTTCACCCATAGGCTTGCTCCCTTGTCTTTAAAAATTACGGAATTATATTCAAAGTTGCATTAAAATATTATAAGTCTTGCTATAATTAGTAATAAAAATCAGAAATTGGAGAAAGAGTATGAAACTAATAAAATCTATTGCACTAGTGAGTTTAACGGCATCACTGCTTATTGCCCAAGGGCAAGGTAAGAAAAAAGATGAAGCGCTACAGAGTGTAGTAAACACAGGAAAGCAAAGTTCAAAGCTTCTGTTAAAGACACTTGGGTCCAATATGAAAAAAAATATGAAAGCCGGCGGTCCAATGAAAGCTTTGGATTTTTGTTCACAAGAAGCTTACAACCTGACAGAGAAAGTAAACAAAGAGCTTCCAAAAGGTGTTACAGTAAAACGTATCAGTATGAAGTACAGAAATCCTGCAAACAAACCTGAAGCAGATGAAGCAGCTGTTTTAGAAGCACTTGCAAAATTAAAAAATGCCAATGTCATTCTGCCTAAACAGGTAGTCCAAAAAGTAAGTGCAGATACATACAAATACTACAAACCTTTGGTTATCAATAAAAAAGTATGTCTGAAATGTCATGGTGATATTCAAAATGTTGCATTAAAACGTGCGATTGAAGAGCGTTACCCAATGGACAAAGCAACACACTATAAAATGGGTGACCTGCGTGGGGCTGTTGTAGTCACTATTAAAAAATAAGCCAAACGAGGAGAACTCCTCGTTTATTTTGCAAACTCTACTGCTCTGCTCTCCCGAATTACATTTACTTTAATTTCACCCGGGTATTGAACTTTTTGTTCTATCTCTTTTGCTATCTCTTTAGCCATTAAAACCGACTCATCATCATTGACAAGTGTTGCATTGACAAAGACGCGTACCTCACGTCCTGCATTGATGGCATAGGCCTGACGAACACCGACATGTGCAGAAGCGATATCTTCAATTTCTGTAACACGTTTTAAGAAGCTCTCTAGCACCTCACGGCGTGCTCCCGGACGTGCCGCAGAGAGAGCATCTGCTGCACACACTGCACCACACTCAACTGAGTGAATCTCTTGCTGTCCATGGTGCGCATAGATTGCATTAATGACGACTTCATCTTCATTGTAGCGACGGCATATCTCTGCACCCAAATCTACATGATTTCCATCGACATCATGGGTAAGTGCCTTACCAATATCATGCAGAAGTCCCGCACGTTTTGCCAAAATCGGATCACCGCCCATTTCAGCAGCCATAATACCAGCCAAGTGAGCCACTTCAAGTGTATGTGCCAGTGCGTTTTGTCCATAAGAAGCACGATAACGCAGACGACCAATGAGCTTCATAAGTTCTGGATGCATCACTCCGATATTTAGCTCTGCAACTAGCTCTTCACCCTCTGAGAGAATCTTTGACTCAAACTCATCTGAGACCTTCTTAAATATCTCCTCAATACGGGCCGGCTGAATTCTTCCATCTTCTATAAGCAGTTGCAGTGTTTTTGTCGCTATTGCACGACGATAGAGATTAAAACTACTCACAAGAATTGCATTTGGCGTATCATCGATGATAATATCAACACCTAAAAGTGTCTCAAGCGCTTTGATATTGCGCCCCTCTTTACCGATGATACGACCTTTTAACTCATCATTGTCAAGGTGCACTAAGTTTGTCAGTCTCTCTGCTGCAAACTCTCCTGCATAACGGCTTGTTGCCTGAGCTAATATGTAGTTTGCTTTTCTCTCAGCCTGCTCTTTTGCCTCATTTTCATAACGTCGTACGATATGTGCTATCTCCGCACGTGATTTCTCTTCTATCGTATCAAGCAGCATCTTTTTTGCTTCATCTTGCGTCATTCCTGCACAATGCTCTACTGCATGGAGTGCTTCGTCTATCTTTTGTTCATATTTTTTTTTCAGTGAAGCAAGGGACTTTTCATTTCTCTCTAAATTTATTTTTTGGGCTTTTAGAGCTTTGAGTTCTAACTGAATCTTTTTTTCTTCATCTTGTTTATAACGCAAAAAGCTCTGCTCTTTTCGAATCAGCTCATCTTCTCTTTGATGCAGATCCGCTTTTGCTCTGGCTTTTGCAGTGTCAAACTCTTTCTTTGCCTCAAGCTCTATCTCACGAGACTTCAGATGTGCACGCTCCAGTAGCGTTTGTGCCTCATTCTCGATCGCTTTTGCTTTTGCCTGAGCCTGTTCAACATAAATGTCAAAATTAGCACCCGTAATTTTTTTAGAGATGAAAAAGCCTACTACTCCACTGACAGTGGCAATGCCACCGCCTAGTAGTATCTCATTTAACATCTTTTATTTCCTCTTTTTTTGCATAGCCCTGTTTTTTATCATCTTTGTTGGTGTAATGAGCAGATCACCGGTGACATCATAAACATCACAAATTTTTTCTTTTGTATGGCAAAGTTGTGGCTGTATAAAAACAGTATAAGGTCTCTTTTGTAATTTTTCAAAGAAACGGTCATACATTCCTTTTCCAAAACCAATTCTTTGCATGCTACCATCCACCCCAACAACAGGCACTATGGCAATATCAATTTTTTTAATATCTTTTAATGTATTTCCCGCTTCAAAAACACCAAACTTTTTTTTCTTAAGCGGTAATCTAAATGGTACCATTTTAAAACTTTTGCCAACCATAAACGGTATGAAAATATTATGTTTTTTTCTTAATTTTTTCAATGTTTTTATAATATTTGCTTCACCTTTCAATGGATAATAGAGAAGAATATCAGCTCTTTTATCATCCTTTAAAATACTCTGCAACTTTTTGTTTAAAAGGTAGTCTCTGTATATTTTATTGTGACTGGGTATATTTTTTATTTTTTTAAGACAATTTTTTCTAAATTCGCTTTTTGTAAGAGTCATATTAAAACTTTATGGATATAATTTCAAACATTTTACACAAATTAAGGTTAAATTTTCATGTTAAAAATTACACTTCTATCATCTTTACTTGCATTTTCTCTTCTCTTTCAAGCCTGTTCGTCTGATGAAGACAAAGCAGCAGAAGCAAATGCTCTACTGGCTAAAAATGAAATCGTTCTTACAGCAACAGACAATAGCCAATATGTACTCAAAAAAGTCAATGAAGGCTTCAAACTTGACAACTCAGATGCAAAGATTCTTATCTTAGACATCTTTGCAACATGGTGTCCGCCATGTCAGGCTGAGGCATCACACCTTACTTCACTGCAAAAGAAGTACAAAAATAAGATCAAGATCATTGGTGTAACCATCGAAGACAACATTCAAAATACAAAACTTGAGAGCTTTAAAAGAGATTATGATGCTAACTATACATTGGTTAACGCTCCAGAGAATAGACGTTTAGTCGATGAGATCGCCGAGAAACTGCAACTTGGAAGCAACTTCGGAATTCCTCTGCTTGTTATCTATAAAGATGGTAAACTTGTACACTACTATCAGGGGGCTGTTGAAGAGGAGTTCATCGAGAGTGACATCAAAAGAGCGTTGGAAATATAATGTTTGGATTTATAAAAAAATCACTTGGCAAAACTGTTGAGGCTATCAAAACAGTTGCACCAAAAAAGAAAATCACCTTTACAAAAGATGAACTCGAAGATATTTTGCTTGAGGCTGATGTAGAGTACGAGCTTGTTGAGATCATCCTGCGTGAGATATACCAAGAAGAGGTAACACGTGAGATACTACGTTCAAAACTCTTGGCAACCCTGCGCTATGCCGACTATCAAGAGCCGGAGTTCACACCGCCTTTTGTTGAGCTTGTCATAGGTGTTAACGGTGCAGGTAAAACTACAACCATCTCAAAACTCGCTTATAAGTACAAACAAGAAGGTAAAAGTGTTCTTCTTGGTGCGGGAGACACCTTCCGTGCCGCAGCAATTGAGCAGCTTACACTCTGGGCAAATAAGCTTGACATCCCAATAGTTGCTTCAAAACAGGGACATGACAGCTCGGCAGTTGCTTATGATGCCATAGACTCTGCCAAAGCAAAAGGCATTAAACATGTCATCATCGACACAGCAGGACGTCTCCATACGCAGACAAACCTTGCAAATGAGCTTAAAAAAATAAAACGTATCTGTGATAAAGCGCACGCAGGCGCACCGCACAGAACACTACTCATCATTGACGGTACTCAAGGAAACTCTGCTATCACACAGGCAAAAGCCTTTAATGAGATGATAGGCATAGACGGTATCATCATCACAAAACTCGACGGCACAGCAAAAGGTGGAAGCATCTTCTCTATCGCCTATGCTTTAGAACTTCCAATACTCTACGTGGGAACAGGAGAACAACCGGAAAATCTTACACCGTTTAATAAGTTTGAATTTGTTGACGAACTTTTGGATGCACTTTTTGTAGAGGAAGAGAAGTAAATTACTTTTTCTCTAATTCCCAAACTCCTGTTTAGGAACTCATCTGCCATCACTCAGCCCTCTTAAAAATATCTATTATTATATGTTCAAGTTTTAAAAATTGACTGAAAAATAATATGACAAAATGCAATATTTTACAAAGAGTAATGAAAGATTTTATACTATGTTACTGTCAGTTGGCGATTATGTGGTAAAAAGTTGTATTGTGAGGTGAAAGGTGGGACAGGGTCAGCCTTTAACACAAAGGAGTAACAATGCGACTTACCCTCGTAATTGTTATAATCTTGCTTCTCTTGGAAGTAAGGTTGTATTAAAAAGCTTATGAGGAGTTCGCGCTCCTCATCTGTCCCAACTGACTCAAATTATAACATATTTAAAAAAATAGACAAAAAGAAAATATCATGGCAAAGAAAAAAATACTCTTCGAGTGTCAACACTGCGGGCTCACTACTCCTAAATGGATGGGAAAATGTACTAACTGCGGTGCATGGGACAGTTTTATAGAGCTTAATGAACATCAACAAGAGGTCGTCAAACAGACCAAATCAACATCAGCCACTTCTGCAAAAGCGATAAGTATCAATGAAGTCATAGAAGAAGAAGTTTTTCGCTTCTCCAGTCTTGACGCAGAACTTGACAATGTTTTGGGTGGTGGTATCGTTCCGGGAAGTCTGACACTTATCGGCGGAAGTCCCGGCGTTGGAAAGTCCACCCTGCTTCTAAAGGTCGGATCAAATATCGCTTTAAGCGGTAAAGATGTCCTCTATGTTACCGGTGAAGAGTCCACTTCTCAGATAAAACTGCGTGCAAATCGTCTCAAGTCCAACCATGACTCACTCTATCTTTTAAGCGAGATACGTCTTGAGCAGATTTTGGTAGAACTTGAACATAGAAAATATGACTTTTTAATCATCGACTCCATTCAAACCATCTACTCAGAGAACATTACTTCTGCTCCGGGCTCTGTCACACAGGTACGCCAAATCACCTTTGAGTTGATGCGTATTGCCAAAGAGAAAGATTTAGCCATCTTTATCATCGGACATATTACCAAAGAAGGTTCGATTGCCGGACCGAGAGTGCTTGAACATATGGTTGACACAGTTCTTTATTTTGAAGGAGACTCATCTCAGGAGCTCCGAATTCTTAGAGGCTTTAAGAACCGTTTTGGAGCAACAAGTGAGATAGGTGTCTTTGAGATGAAACAAGAGGGACTTGTGAGTGCTACAGACATTGAATCACGTTTTTTTAACCGAAACTCGCAGCAGAGTGGCTCAGCTCTTACTGTCATTATGGAGGGAAGCCGCCCTATCATACTCGAAGTCCAAGCCCTTGTCTCTGAATCACACACACCAAACTCAAAACGACAGGCTACCGGATTTGATAATAATCGTCTCAATATGCTCCTAGCCCTTTTAGAGAGAAAACTAGAGATTCCTCTCTCGGGGTATGATGTCTTTATCAACATCACAGGAGGCATCAAAATCACTGAAACAGCGGCAGATCTAGCCATTCTTGCAGCAATCATTTCAAGCTTTCGTGACCGTGCAATTTCAAAAGAAACTGTCTTTATCGGAGAAGTCTCACTTGTTGGTGATGTACGTGAGGTCTATGCTCTTGATGCAAGACTCAAAGAGGCTAAAATGCAAAATATCACAAAGGCACTAGTTGCTAAAAAACCACTGGAGAAAAGCACAATTAAAACATATATAGTCGATGAAGTAACAAAACTCTTAGAATGGTATTAATTTAATCAATAGTAAGTTGAATTTATCTATATTAGTTGTATAATGAAGCAATAAAAATTTTTGAAGGTAAAAAATGATTGATACTGAATTTAGAAGTGAAGAGAGATTTACAAGGTTGTCTATTGCTTATGATACAGCTGAAGAAAAAGAGTGTGTAAATGAGCACGTTGACTCTATCCTTGCAAAATATGTCCGTAAACCTGAAGAGATGTATACAACAAAGGTCTCTAATGGCAAAGAAGTATTAGTTATTGAGTATCATGATGATTGTGGTCGTGAAGCTGGTGATATCTTTGAAGATATCATGAAATCTTTAGATATTACGTGTTGTTCATAAAGGTCCTAAAGTGAATCTACAAAAATATGCAGCAGGAAACGAACTCTTTAGAACATACTTTAAAAAAAACAAAGAGTCTCTTCTTGAACTTGTAAAGAGTGGACAATCCCCAAAAGCTCTTTTTATCGGCTGTTCAGACTCTCGTGTTATCCCTGACCTGATGCTCCAGACAAATCCGGGAGATCTTTTCGTTCTTAGAAATGTTGGTAATTTTGTGCCACCATACAAGCCCGATGAAGATTTTCATGCCACAGCATCAGGAATAGAGTATGCAGTAAGCGTTCTAAAGGTTCAAGAGATAATCATCTGCGGGCATACTCACTGTGGAGCATGCAAAGCCCTTTATGAGCCTATCGAAGATGCATCACTCATTCATACAAAAAAATGGCTGGAACTTGGTGAAAATGCAAAAAAATCAGCAATTTTAAGTCTTGGAGCTGATGCTGATAAAGAGGCGCTACTGCGTCTAACAGAAAAGCTCTCGGTAATCAATCAGATAGACAATATTTTAAGTTACCCAAGTGTAAAAACACGTTTTGAAGATGGCTCACTGCACATTCATGGATGGTGCTATGACATCGAAACAGGTAAAATAGAGTACTATAATGCAGATACTTATGAGTTTTTACCATTAAAAGAGCTAGTTTTACAAGATTAGCCTAAATTATTTTTCATAATTTTCGATATACTAACAAAACTATACAATTCAAGGAAGAAATATGGCTGAAGAAGAGACAACAGAAGAAGAATCTGCACCCAAAGAGAAAAAATCAAGTAATTTACTGATGATAATTATCATCGTTGTGTTAATTCTTATCATTATAATCGGAGCTGTTGTAGCTGTTTTACTAATGAGCGGTGATGATGAGGCAGTTGATGCGACTGCTGCACCACAGGCAAAAGAGAGAACAGTGTCAAAATCTACGACACGAAGTTCAAGCAGTAGTTTTAACGAGGTAAGAAAACTTGATGAAATAGGTATACTCTATCCATTAGACACATTTACAGTAAATCTAAAGAGTGATTCTGGAAGAAGATATCTTAAGGCTACAATGTCACTTGAACTTGAAGGTGAAGAATTGAGTTTAGAACTTGATGCAAAAGCACCGGTTCTCCGTGATAGAATTATCCGTATACTATCTTCAAAAACACTCGAAGAGATATCTTCAAAAAAAGGAAAGAAGAAAGTCTCTGAACAGATTATGGATACGCTCAATGCCATGCTTACAGATGGTAGAATAAAAGGTATCTACTTTACTGAGTTTGTTATTCAGTAAACAATCGCTTTGATGATAGGAATTGACATAATCAAAACCTCTCGAATGCAAAGCCTTATGGAGCGCTTTGGAGAGAAAGGTCTCCATAGATTTCTTTCCAAAGATGAGAGAGTTCTTGTCAAAAATGCTAAAAATGCTGCAGGATACTGGGCTGCAAAAGAGGCACTTGCAAAAGCTATTGGAAGTGGCATCGGAAAAGAGTGTTCCTTTCATGACATTAAAATCTATAAAGATGAAAAAGGTGCTCCAAAAATAGCCCTCTCACGCAAAGTTATTGAAAAATTTCATATTAGAGATGTTGCACTCTCTATCACCCATGATGGAGAGTATGCTATTGCTGTTGTTACTGTCGAATCTTCATCCTCCGCCGACAAAATCAAGGAGTTCTAGCTTATCTCCCTCCTGGACAACATAACTCTCCCACACATCCTGTTTTACGATGTTCATATTGACGGCCGCAGCCATAACTTTACCCTCCAGAGACAACTGTTTAAGTATCTCTTGGAGTGTTATATCTTGTGTAAATTCTCTTGTTTCACCGTTGATTATTACTTTCATTTAAAAACCTGTTGATTAATTTTTAAAATTGTATCACTGTTTCTTGAATATATAATCAATAGTTGATATACTTACCAAAAAACTAAAGAAACATTAAAGATGATACATTCAAAAGAGTTACTCCACTATACAAAAGAGCTTAGCCTTTTATTTGCAGAAGACCATACAGAGCTGCGAGAAAATACAACAGAGATACTTAATAATTTTTTTCATCATGTTGATGCCGTATCTGAAGGAAAGGAAGCTCTTGAGCTTTACCAGAAAAATCAATATGATATCGTTTTATCTGACATAAGAATGCCCCTGATGGATGGTATCGAACTTACAAAGAAGATTTATGAGCTAAATCCAGCACAAAAAATCATCATATTATCTGCTCATGATGAGTCTAAGTATCTTATTCCACTTATCAATATGAGTGTCGCAAAGTTCATAAAAAAACCCATTGATTACCAAGAGCTTCTTGATGCCCTTTTAAAGGTTTCAAAATCGATAATAAACAAAGAAGAGCCAGAAAATATACAGAATAATCTCACTCTTATCGCTTTAAATGCTAACTTTAGTTATGACAGAGAAAACAAACTCCTTATGAATAGTAGAGAAAATGTCTACTTAACAAAATATGAGATTATTTTTCTTGATCTTTTAACAGGTCAGGTAGGAAAGATATTTTCAAATGAAGAGATTGTCAATTATTATCTCCAACAAAATGAGAACATTGACGCTCAAAACATTAGAAAACTTGTCTCGAAACTTCGTAAAAAAGTTCCTCAAGACTCCATAGAAAGTGTCTATGGAGTTGGGTACAGAGTTGTCTCAGCCTCTTAGAGCTTTGAGATATACTCTGCTAAAGCATTGATCTCAGCATCACTGAGTTTTGCAGCCTGACCTTTCATCACTCCTTTCATAGCACCACCGTATGTACCATCCTGGTAGCCTTTTAATGCAGTAACAACCTGAGAAGTCTGCCAACCTTGAATAATCTGTGATTTTCCAAGTGCTTTTTTCTCACCGTGAGCTCCATGACAACTCGAACATACTGTAAAAAGTTTTGCTCCATCTACTGCCGGAGTTGCTGTTTCAACTTTAGGAGCTTCTGTTGTTGCAGTAGACACAACTTCTTCAACAACACTCTCTTGTGTCTCAGTAGGAGTTGTTTTCTCTTCTGCTACAACTACTTTTTCTTCTGTTGGCGCTGTTTTTTTTTCAACAGCAGTAACTTTTTCAACGACCTCTGTTTGTGCAGGTGCTACACTTTTACTCTCTTGCGTGTTTGATTTATTATCACTACATCCCAGTAAAAAAAGTGCTACTGCTACAGATAAAATTATTTTCATTTTTTCTCCTTATCGATTTTAGTTATTGTACAATAATTTTAGTTTATCATTTTCATAAGCAAATATCCATCGTATCAGCCATAGCAATATCCAGAGATAAAAAAGAGGAAAAAGCAGTGTTTGAAATACAAAAACAGTGATGAGCGTAATGATGTTATGTGTTGCATCATCAATGCTTTGTTGCAGAGCATCAAGTTGTTTTGAGATATTGAGACTATCAACGATATTGTTATATTTGTTGTCAAGTGAATGAAAAAATCCACTCTCTTTTTCCGTTTGCAAAATTGCTTTGTTTCTCGTCTGAATATCTTCAAGCTCTTCTTTGGTCGTTGTAATGACCTGTGTCGCTTCTTGATACTGCTCATCAAGCAAAGCATCATACATCAACTGTGAACTGTAAACGAAGATAATTGCACTAAAACGCAGTATTATCAAAAGTGCGAAAAACTTTAAGCTTATACTGAAAAAGAGTCTGTTTTGCAGCTGTTTCATCCATAAAATTCCAATACTGACAAGAGCACTCACACCCAAAGCAAACTGTAGAAAAACTTTTCCACTCAGTGTCAAAAGAAGTTTTTGCACTCCCAAAGATATGGAAGAAAAAAGCATCACCCATGAAAAACGTTCGACCATATCATTAAAAGGATCAAGCACCTCTCCCACACTGAAATTAAACCCAATACCTACAGGAGTCAAAGAGAGTTCGGTACCCTGAATCAGGGAGATAACGGCATTGAGTGCTTTTGCCAGACCAAAAGCTACCATTGCTCTCTCAAACGAAGCATCCAAAATCTGCATCGCTTCTTTGTCGATCTCTAAGAATAGATTGAAAACAAAAAGAGCTGCGATTATAAGTGTCAGCCAAACTTTCATAAAAACTCCTAATGGTTAATAAATAGTTTTTCGATATAATTGCATGAAATAAATAAGAGAAAACTATGCATTTTGAACCATATCCATTTGAAAAACTAAATGAACTACTAAAAAACATTATACCAAATAAAAACTATGCACCCTCTGTTTTAACAATCGGTGAACCACAGTTTGAAACTCCGGAATTTATCCAAAAAGCGCTACAAACAGCCTCTCCACTTCTAAAAAAATACCCAAAGACAACAGGTGAGATAGAGCTGCGTGAGGCAATGCGTAACTTTGTAAAAAGAAGATTCAATGTCACACTCAGTGATGCTGAGATAATTCCGACGTTCGGTACACGTGAGGTACTTTTCAACTTCCCTCAATTCCTGCTTTTTGACAAAGAAAAAAGCGTGATGGCCTATACAAACCCTTTTTATCAGATCTATGAGGGTGCTGCCATTGCAACACGTTCTGAGGTGATTCATCTCAACCTCACACAAGAGAATGACTTCAAACCGCAAATCAATGAAGCAGATTTGGCACGCTGTGACCTTGTTATCTTAAACTTTCCAAACAATCCTACAACTGCAACACTCTCACTCGAAGAGTTGGGTGCGTGGGTAAAACTTGCTCTCAAACATGATTTTGTACTGCTTAATGATGAGTGCTACAGCGAGATCTATACACAAAGCTCTATTCCTTCACTGCTTGAAGCTGCAAAAGCTGTTGGCAATGAAAACTTTAAAAACATTCTTGTTATCAACTCCATCTCAAAACGCTCATCTGCACCGGGACTTCGTTCGGGCTTCATCGCAGGTGACCAAGAGATACTAAAAGAGTATATGAAGTATCGTACTTACGTAGGGTGTGCTTCACCTCTGCCTCTGCAACATGCAGCAGCTCTTGCATGGGATGAAGAGTCTCACGTAGAGAGCTCACGTGAGGTCTATCGTCAAAATTTTGCTATTGCAAAAGAGATTTTGGGAACAGAGATTCCAGAGGCTACATTTTATCTCTGGATAGATGTCGGTGATGCACTTGCATTTACACAAAAGCTCTATGAGAAGTACAATGTGAAAGTGCTACCAGGAGAGTTTTTGGCACGTGAAGATGCAAAAGGTCAAAATCCCGGAGTTGGATACATCCGTATCGCTCTTGTAGAGTCTTCAGAGAAAACAAAAGAAGCATTAATGCACATCAAGGAGTGTTTAGGTGAGTAAAGAGACATTGAAAAAGAAAATCTTAGAGGCACAAAAATCAGCAGACATCGCCTCTTTGTACATACTAGAGCAAGAAGTGCATGAACTTTTTGATGAAGAGACACTTCACGGATACTATGCAAACATCTTGGACTTAGCGTTGGAAAAGCTGACAGATACACTTGAATCTCACCGCGTGATGGATATGAGTGATGTTCAGGATTTCGCAACCCTTCGTGCGCTCTATGAGTATGCAATGGAGCACTATAGTGTAGGAAAAGCAAGTGATGCGGCAGCACTCTTTGAAGTACTTGGCGGACTTAGTCGTGATGAAAAATTCTCAAACGCTATGAAACTCCATCAGAGAGCGGCTTCAGAGAATCTCTCTTTGGACGATTTTCTAGAGAAGATAGCTGACTTACCGGCAACTGAAAAAGCCGGAACATTTTATGTCAGTTACTTTACAAAAAAGGCACAAGAATTGCTAGACAATAACAAAAGCAAAGAGGGATGAACAGTATGAAGATTCATTTTATCGGCATCGGTGGTATAGGTATTTCAGGACTTGCACAGTATATGCAACACAAAGGGCATCAAGTAAGTGGTTCTGACATTAAAGATACACTTATCACCAAAAAACTTCGTGCACTTGATATTGATATAACCATCCCTCACGCAAGCTCTGCAATAACAAACCAGGATCTGGTCGTTCACTCTGCCATCATACGCCCTGACAATCCTGAAATAGTTGCAGCAAAAGAAAAAGGCATCGAAGTCTTAGCTCGCCGTGAAGCTCTGCTAAAAATCTTAGATGACCAAAAGGTTTATTCTATTGCCGGTGCACACGGAAAAAGTACAACAACAGCAATTCTTGCTTCCATTATGAATGGTTCAGCCATCATCGGAGCAGAGTCCAAAGCATTTGGCTCCAATGTTCATTATGATGATACAACAGATGTCATGATATTTGAAGCCGATGAGAGTGACGGAAGTTTTTTAAACTCTAACCCATACTGTGCCATTGTCATCAATGCAGAGCCTGAACATATGGAGTACTATGACTATAACTATGAGCGTTTTTATGACTCATACAAAACATTTATAAAATCAGCAAAATGTCGTGTGCTCAATGCTGAAGATCCATTCTTAGCAACACTCATCGATGAAGTGGATGCTAAGTGGCTCTACCCCTCAAAAGATATTTATGACATTGAGTATGTACTCATCAACAACGAGCCACACACTCGCTTTAAGTTTCGTGACCTTGGAAGCTTTGATGTTTGGGGATTTGGAAAGCATATCGCATTAGATGCAGCTTTGGCAATCCTTGCAGCATCAGATTCTATGGATATTGAAGATATTCGCAGAAAACTCCTTACATTTAAAGGAATTAAAAAGCGTTTTGATATTGTGGGACTAGAAGACAAGAGTGTTATCATCGATGATTACGGACATCACCCTACTGAGATTAAAGCTACTTTTGAATCAGTAAAAGAGTATGCACAGCTTAAAGGTTTTGACAAGATCACTGCTATCTGGCAGCCGCATAAGTACTCACGTACGATTGATAATCTTGATGAGTTTATCAAATGTTTTGAGGGTGCTGATGAGCTTATCATCCTCCCTGTCTGGGCAGCGAGTGAAGCTCCACGTGAGATTGACTTTGAAAAGAAATTTAAAAACTACAATCTAACAATGGCAGACTCTATCAAACGAGCCAACAATACTATTACCGTGGTAAAAGACAAAAAAGAGCTTGAAACGCTTGATAAAGGTCTTATCATCGGTTTTGGTGCGGGTGATATAACCTATCAGATCAGAGGTGTCAATTAAGTGGGCTATATTTACGGACTCATCATTGTAGGGATATTCTTCCTTGCAATGCACTACTTTACAGAACTCACTACAAGACAGAAGCTCTCTGTGGCACTTACTTTTACTCTGACAATCATGGCAGCTATTGCTTATAACAACTACAAAAAGAAACAGCGAGAGAAAATGCTTGAAGTCGTTGTAAAATATGAACAGGGAAAGACCATCCATTGCGGCAATAGGGATATAAACAGCTCAACTTACTCTCTTAGCATTGGCACCTACACTTTTATAGGAAAGAAAAATACTCCGCACTATGCAGAGATGATTGATGCTTTCACATGTCAGTAGATACAAAGTCCAATAAAATAACAAAGTTGATCCATCAGCTTGACCTGCAAAACCACATTGCAGAGTTTGAGAGTTTTTTCTCACGCAAACATACCCTCTACATTGAAGGCGATCAAGAACTTCACTTTCGCTACATTACAGCACTTGACAAGCTTGAATTTAAAGCACCGCCAAAAATTGCTGACTTTACAGAGATAAAACTCCATCTTAAAAAGCATGGTGTGTTGAACTTTGATCAGATATTTGAGATAGTCAAAATTGTCAGATATTTTCGCTACTTTCAAAAACGTGAGCTTGACGGACTTATCGGTGAGTGGATGAAGAAGTTTGTCGTACCTGCAAGCTTTTTTGAGATAGAGAAGTACTTCACAACCGAAGGAAAATTTGAAGAGAATCTTGATGAGACACTCTTTGGACTCTCACAGCGAATAAAAGAGTACAAAAATGAGATGAGTGGAGCACTCAAACGTATGATGAACAGCTCCAAACTTGTCGGCTATCTCGTCGATACACAGATTCACTACATCAACAATGAAGAGTGTCTGCTTGTTCGAGGTGGTTTTAATCATGTACTCAAAGGTGCTGTTATTGGGCGTTCAAGCGGAGGCTTTTTCTACGTGGCACCGGATAATATCTTAAAAACAAAAGAGAAGATCCGCTACATAGAACAAGAGCGTGAGGCAATATTTTACACCTATGCAAAAGAGTTCTCACAAAAACTTACAGAGTTGCTTCCTTTTATAAATTTTATAGACAAAGAGTTTACCAAGTTTGACAACTATCAGGCACGTGTACTGTTTGCTAAGAGTAAAAACCTTGAACTCTTAAAGAGTCAAAAAGATTCCAAAATACTCTTGCAGGAATTCATTCACCCTGCTCTACACCATGCAAAACCCATCAGTGTTGATTTTTCAAAAAATATACTAATGATAACAGGTGTCAATGCCGGTGGTAAGACAATGCTTCTAAAATCCATTCTAGCAGCTGCATTTATGGCAAAGTACATCATACCGATGAAACTCAATGCAGCAAAATCTCACATCGGAAACTTCAAAGCGATTGAAGCCATCATCGATGATCCGCAAAATGTCAAAAATGACATCTCTACATTTGCGGGACGTATGCAGCAGTTCGCTCATCTCTTTAGCTATAAAAATGCACTTATCGGTGTCGATGAGATAGAACTCGGGACTGATTCTGACGAAGCTGCGGCTCTTTTTAAGGTCATCTTGGATGATTTGATAAAACGGGGACACAAAGTCGTAGTTACAACCCACCACAAACGTCTTGCCGCACTTATGGCTGACCGTGACGATGTGGAACTGATGGCGGCCATCTATGATGAAGAAAATCGCCGTCCTACCTATGAGTTTATGCAAGGTATCATCGGTAAGAGTTATGCTTTTGAAACAGCCTCACGCTATGGAATAGCAAACAATCTTGTCAATGAAGCAAAAAAAGTCTATGGTGATAACTCCCAAAAGCTCTCCATGCTTATAGAACGAGGAAGTCAGCTAGAGCGCGAGCTAAAACATAAACATCAAGAAGCAGATAAAAAACTAGAAGAGCTTCGTAAAAAAGAGCAATCTTTAAAAGAGCAAAAAGAGCAATTGAACCAAGAGCTGCAAAAACAAAAAGCACAACTCAAACAAGAGTATGAACTTGCTATCAATGAAGCGAAAAAAGCAGCACGTGAGGGTGATACAAAAGCCATTCACCGTGCCATGAACAAAGCAAAAAAACAGCTTCCAAAAGAGGAAAAAGAACTCATCAAACGGGATGTTTCCTTTAAAGTCGGCGATGAAGTAAAATACCACTCACAAAGTGGTGTCATTGTCGCTATGAAAGGCAAAAATGAGGCTATCGTTGAAGTAAACGGTATGAAAGTTCGTGTTCAAACAAAACATCTCAAACCAACTAAAATCATCAAACAAAAGCCACGTACCGATGTCAATCTTAATGTCACGAAAAAAGCAGGTCTCAAATGCGACTTGCATGGAATGCGAGCTGAGGAAGCAACAGAAACACTTGATAAGTTCTTAAATGATGCACTTATCAACGGTTGGGATGAAGTGCTTATCTATCATGGTATAGGTACAGGTAAACTCTCCTATGCTGTCAAAGAGTTTCTAAAACAGCATCCTCGCGTCAAAAGCTTTGAAGATGCACCGCAACATATGGGTGGATTTGGTGCAAAAGTGGTACATCTCTAGTGATGCAAAAAGTTCTCACGCAGGCAGATATCATTGCCGATGAAAAAGATTTTGTACTTTTTTACAAGCCTGCAGGTATGAACTTTCACTGTGAAGACGGTGAGCAAGGTTTTGTTGTTTTAGCCCAAGAACTTTTGAGCACAAATGAGCTTTACAGCGTGCATAGACTAGATAAAATGACCTCAGGACTTATTTTACTTACTAAATCAAGTGAGTCTGCCAACAAATTTGCCACAATGTTTGAAGAGCGAAAGATAGAAAAGTTTTATCTTGCCATTTCTACGCGTAAACCAAAGAAAAAGCAGGGATGGATAAAAGCTGATATGGTACCCTCACGCAGAGGAAGTTATAAACTGTTACAGACAAAGAACAATCCTGCCATAACACAGTTTCTCTCGACTTCCACCCGTCCAAATGAACGTCTTTTTCTTATTAAGCCACATACAGGTAAAACACATCAAATTCGTGTGGCACTTAAAAGTATCGGTGCTCCAGTTGCAGGAGATATCCGCTACGCAGATGCTACTGTTGCAAAAAAAGAAGAACGTGGCTATCTACATGCCTATGGATTGCATTTTACTTTTGAGAATAAAGAGTATAGTTATATTGTAGCTCCACGTGAGGGAGAACGATTTTGCACGAATGATCTGCGTGAGATACTCCAGGAAAAATATCAAAAACCATGGGGGCTCTTCTGATGGCACAAAAAGTAGCAATAATCGGTGGAGGGGCGAGCGGTCTTTTTTGTGCAATTCTTTGTGCAGAAGCAGGATGTGAAGTAAGTCTGTTTGAACAAAACAACAAACTTGCCAAAAAGATTTTAGTCTCAGGGAACGGCCGCTGTAATATAAGCAATCAAAATCTCTCAGCTGCAGACTACTTTGGACAAAATCCTGACTTTGTCAATTATGCACTCAACTCTTTTGGATTTAACCATTTTAAAAAATATATAGAATCGATGGGACTGCTTTTAGATAGCAAAACTGATGGAAGAGTCTACCCACTGAGTAATGAAGCAAAGAGTGTAGCACGTATCTTTGAAGAGCGTACTCGTGAGCTGGGCGTTATCATTCACCTCAATGCAAAGATCAACTCTGTAAAAGAGTTTCTTAACAAATATGATGCAGTAGTTGTAGCTACCGGCTCACGAGCTGCAAGTCACCTTGGAGGGTGCAGTGACGGAGAAGCATTCGCTCAAGAGTTTGGACACAACATCATTCCGGCCTATCCATCTTTGGTTCAGTTAGAAATAGACTCCAAAATAGTACATAAAATGGCAGGAGCAAAAGTAGATGGTGAAGTGACACTCTTTATAAACCACCAAAAAGAGCTAACAACAAGTGGTGATATTCTTTTTACAAACTACGGCGTATCAGGTTTTGCCATACTTGACATCTCACAAGGTGCGAGTGAAGCACTTTTAGAGTTTTCGCATGTAAGTATAGCACTAAACCTCCTGCCAAACTTTACTATGCAAAAACTCTCTGCACACATCATAAATGTAGCAAAAAAACATCCTGCTTTTAGGCTCTTAGATATCTTAACAGGCCTGCTTCCAATAAAAATAGTGACAAATCTGCTTGATTACTTACAACTTTCTCACGCAATAAAAGGAGCAGAACTTACACCAAAACTTGCTAAAAAAATAGCAAACACCATACTAAACTGGCGCTTTGAAGTAGAAGATACCCACGGCTTTCGTCATGCAGAAGTAAGCGGTGGTGGCATAGATGTCAGTGAGATAAATCCAAAAACATATGAGTCACTTAAGCAAAAAAACCTCTACTTTACGGGAGAGGTTTTAGACATTGTCGGACGACGTGGAGGCTATAACTTTGCCTTTGCCTGGAGTTCTGCTTATTTGGCTGCACAGGATATTATAAAAAACTAATCTGCTTCTGCTATAATAGACTTCTTGCATAACTCCTATAAAGTGTTGAGACATATAGGAGTTATGCTAGAAGTCTAATAAAAACAGATAAAAGGCACAATATGTCAACATCCTTGATCATAGTAATTGTAATAGCGATCATCCTTGTTTTGATGTACAACTCTTTAGTTGCAAAGAAAAATCAGGTAGATAATATTTTTGCAAGTGTCGATACACAGTTAAAGAAGCGTTATAACCTCATCCCAAATCTTGTTGCTTCGGTATCAAAGTATATGGAGCATGAAAAATCTCTTTTAGAAGAGGTTACAAAGCTTAGAAGTGAAGCAAATAAACCAAATCTCTCTGATAAACAAAAAATTGACCTTGATGCTAAGACCACAAAAACACTGGGCTCTATAATGATAGCAGTAGAGAACTATCCTGATTTAAAAGCAAATGAAAACGTGATGCATCTGCAACGCTCTTTAAATGAAGTAGAAGAGCAGATCGCTGCAGCTCGTCGTGCTTACAATCAGGCTGTGACAGATTACAACAATGCTTTGGAGATGATACCAACAAATTTTATGGCTTCAATAATGGGCTACAAAGCAAAAGATGTCTTTGTTATCAGTAAAAATGAACGAAAAAATGTAAATGTAAGTGAACTTTTTGCTAAATAATTTTTATGAAAACTATCAGTGAGCTTACAGACTTTTACTATAAAACACTCTACCCTGTCTTAGAGGAGCTAGAGAAAGAGAGAGAAGCCGTTAAAAGCAAAGTGATAAAGATAGGAATCTTTTATACACTCATTGTTTTTGGTATCGTCTTTTCTATCTTTAAATATCTGGAGTTTGAAGCTTTTGTCTATATAGCTATCTTTTATATTGCAGGATGGGCATGGATATACAAGTTTCTTATAAGTGATTATGCAAGTGACTTTAAACAAAAGATCATCGCTCCACTTATCAAAGAGATAGATGAAAACTTAGACTATCTTCCGGACCTTCATATTCCTCTTTCAAACTTCAACCGTTCAAAACTCTTTACAAGCCGCCCAGACAGAGTGAGTGGAAATGATTATGTACGAGGAAAAATCGACAACATCGATATCGCTTTTTCAGATTTTCATGCAGAAAAAAAGCATAAAGGTTCAAAAGGCAGAGAATCATGGGAGAAAATATTTAAAGGGCTTTTTATCGTCTCTGATTTTCATAAAAAATTTCATGGACAGACCGTTATACTCCCTGATAGTGCACAGTCTCTCTTGGGAGACCTCATCGGCGGCTGGCTACAGGCAAATAACTTCTCACGCGATGAGCTCATTAAAATGGACAATGTTGATTTTGAAAAAGAGTTCGTTGTCTATGGAACAGATCAGGTAGAAGCCAGATATATCCTCACGCATACGCTTATGCAAAAACTTCTCAATTATAAAAAGAAAACAAAACAGCCAATATATGTCTCTTTTGTAGGTGGAAAAATCTACATGGCCATAGAGTATAATGATGATATGTTTGAGCCATCTGTTTTTCATTCACTATTAAACTATAAAATAGCAATGGAGTATGTTTCAACACTGCATCTCGTGATTGGAATCGTTGAAGAGTTAAAACTCAATCAAAAACTATGGAGTAAAGTATGAAAATAAAAATGGGAATAGTAGCGCTCTTAGCTACACTGAATCTTTTTGCAGTTACGGTTGGTGAAAAACCTAAAGAAGTAAGCATTTCAGGTGAGAATGGTGGACTCGTTAAAGATGGTGCTGCTTGGAGTTCATCTATGCTTAAAGAGAATGTCTATGTAATGTTTTATGTTGATCCTGATGAAAAAGATGTAAATGAACATTTCACGCAGGCGTTGAAGAAAAAAGAGTATAGAAAAAAAGGTGCATACGGAAGTATCGCTATTATCAACTTAGCTGCAACATGGAAACCAAACTTTGTTATCGAGTCTATACTCAAAGGTAAACAAGAAGAGTTTCCTGACACTATCTATGTAAAAGATAAAAACAAAGTCTTAGTTGGAGAGTGGGAACTTGGTGATGATGCTTCCAATGTCCTCATTTTTGATAAAAACGGAAAACTCCTTTTTTATAAATCTGGTAAAATGAGCGAAGATGATATACAAAAAGCATTTACTCTCATTGAGGAAAACCTATAGATGAATGATGAAACAGGAATTTTAAAAAAAAGTATTCAAGATCTTTTTACTGCAAAGATGTTGCAGTACTCTATACTCCCTTTTGTTATCAGTATGATAGTACTTTATATCCTCTTTTTCATAGTAGCGGGTATCGGGCTTGAGCAACTTGGAACATTGGAAGTAAACTCTACACAAACTACCATTGAAAATGGCATCCCTCACACAGATAGTTTTACAGCCACACTTGAAGGTACGGCTATTATCAAATTTTTAATGAGCTCTGCACTTACCTCATGGATAGCTACATTTTTAGTCTATACCATTGGTGGCTTTATGACACTTTATCTCTCCATCTTTGTTGCAGTGATTGTTATCGGATTTTTAACGCATATGATCTTAAAAGAGATTCAGATGCGTCATTATCAGGATGTAGAAATGATAGGACACTCCAATGCCATTGAGGGTCTCTTTTTAGCAATGAAATGGATTTTTGTAATGATCATTCTCTTTTTAGTGATGATACCGCTCTACTTCATTCCCTTCATCAATGTTATCGCCTTTAATCTACCACTTTACTACTTCTTCCATAAGATGATGACTTATGATGTAAGTTCTAGTATCTGTACAAAAGAGGAAGACATGAAGATTCGCTTTTTTTATGAAAGTACACTCAGACTTAAAACTTTGGGGCTCTATCTGCTCTCACTTATCCCGTTCGTTATATTTTTTGCTTCGGTTTTTTATGTTATCTATCTCGGACACAGTTACTTTATAACAGTGAGACAGTTAAGAAATGAGGCTTAGTCCTCCTCTTTCTCTTCCTTCATAACAAGCGCTCGATAGTTTTCATCTTTTGCAACCAAGCCGGCTTCATAAAGAAACTGACTTGGTAGAAAGTTCTGTTTTTTAATTTTGTCATACTTTGCATAGCTTAGATAAAGTATATCTTTTGCACGCGTAACTGCTACATAAAAGAGACGTCTCTCTTCATCAAGACTGCCACCTCGCTGCATCAGCTTCCTATTTGGAAAACGACCATCCATTAAATCCACTACATAGACCTCTTTATACTCCAAACCTTTACTTGCATGCACGCTTAAAAGGTTCACTCCTTCACCCTGCGTGAGGTCAGATGAGCCCAGTATCATCGCATTTAAAAACCTGTCATGCTCAGAGTAAGGTTTCGCCAAGTCCTGCAGTAGAAGCATCTTACGTGAGATACGTACCATCGACTCCTCTTTTTGCTTCTCATCAATACTTCCGTCTTTAAGAGTTGCTCTTTTTGTGGAGAGATACTCACTGATGTATTTAAAAAGCTCAGAATCTGCAATCTTACGTACGATTGTTCGGGGCTGTTTAATGCCCTTTAAATCACGAAAAAGCAGATAGAAATTATGTAAAAAAGTTGCTGACTCTTTTGTGAGCTTCGGATGCTTGAGGATTGGATTTTTCATAAATTTTGATTCAAATCCAAGCTTTGCATACTTCCCTACTGCACCGAGTTCTAAAAAGTCATCAAAGAGACCGAGCTGATGGTTGAGCTTACGCTTCTCAAAAGGATTTTTCTGTGATTCATCAGGTGCATACAAGCCATAAAACATACTGCCGTGCCCTAAAGATTTCAGAGCGATGTAAAGCTCTTTTGCCATCGCAGACCCAATGCCACGTGCAAATTCAAAAAGATGAATGAAAGCCATCATATCAGACTCATTGACAAGCAGTGTATACAGATCAAGGACAGCTTTTACCTCACGTGAATCAAAAAAGCTCGTTCCACCTTTGCGCTTACAGTTGATACCAAGCTCACGCAGTCCTACTTCTATACCATCCGCAGAGGAGTTATTACGAAAAATAACAGCTATCTCCTCACGTGGTGTAGCAGTTTGTGAGATCTTGTCCGCTACACCGTGATACTGGTCAAAAAGCTCATCGAATGCCAGAAGTTTTGGAAGCTCGGCATCATAGTTTCTGGTAACTTCTAGTTTTTTCGGATAAATTCTCTCATTTATCTCTATAACCTTATTTGCCAGAGACAAAATTGGCATCGTTGAACGGTAGTTCTTTGTCAAAGTATGAACAACTGCATCAGGATATTTTTTCGTAAATGAACCAATGATCGTGATATCTGCACCATTAAAAGCATAGATACTCTGGTCATAATCTCCAACACAAAAAAGTGATGGTGGATTCATCGCATCGATAAGTGTGCCTTGGAGCGCATTGGTATCTTGGTACTCATCAACAAGTACCTCTTTGTAGCCGAGTTCTGCCTCTTTGGCCATCTTTCGAAACTCCAAAAGCAGGTCATTGAAGTTTAAAAAACCATACTCTTTTTTTAAAGCTTCAAACTCATCGACCACATCGGCATATATCATTGCAAAGAGCTCATGCTCAGGATAGTTTTCAACAAGCCAAGACTCAAAATGTTTCTCTAACTCTGTGTTTTGATAGTAGGAGTAAAGATCATACAGATAGTTACCTCCATAGGGCTGAACATCTGCATCTATGTGCATAAAAGATCGCTTTTCAAATACAGAACGAAAGAGCGTTTTAAGTTCACGTTGCTGTTTGAGTACAACTCGTTTATCGCGTTTTTTAAGCCATCGGTAACTTACAGCATGAAAAGTTCCCGCATCTATTCTCTTAGCTACATCTGCACCAAAATACTCTGCTACACGAGCAACCATTTCAGCGGCAGCCTTGTTGGTAAAGGTCAGCAGAAGTATCTCTTGCGGGGCTATACCGGAGTTTAAAAGATAGGCTATCCTACCTACTATGGTAGAAGTCTTTCCAGTTCCGGCAGAAGCGATAATAAGGTTTTGATTGGACGAGGAAGTAGCAGCTGCATACTGCTCTTCATTTAAACGCGATAATGGCATGGCGGAATTATACCTTGTAACTATTAAAGTGTGCTAATTATATTTATTAACAACCAATATAACATCCATTTAATAGTAAAGATGTTAGAATGTCCTCAAATATTATTTGGAGTACTTGTGAAAATGCAAAACAGTGAAAATCTCTTGCAGATTGTAACAAATGATACTAGAGACAGTATCTTAAATATGGATATTGTCACACCAAGTATCTATGCTTCCGTATTTTCAAAGTATGCAGATGATCATGATCTGTCCTTAGAAAATGAAGATGAGATTTCACGCGAAATTTTACAAAAAGAGTGTTCCTTTTTAACAGAATTACAATCACAAACAAGTAAAAATGCCAACATACTCAGTGAAACGACAACCAAAGCCATCACTGCTATGCGAGACAAAAATGAAACACTGCTTCAAGATGTCCTCAAAGAGACAGAGGCACTTCGTCAAGAAGTAGAAAAACTTAAAGAGTCTGTATATCGAGATGAACTGACACATACTTATAATCGAAAATGGCTTCATGACAACTATATAGATGATGAGAAAAGATTTACAAAAAACGGTCTGCTTGCTATTATAGATCTAAACTACTTTAAACTCATCAATGATACCTATGGCCATATCATAGGTGATAAAGTTCTCATCTTTATGGCAAACCACTTAAAAAGTATTGAAAGAGATATCGTTCGTTACGGAGGAGATGAATTTATCATCTTATTTCCAGAAAGTACTCATGAAAATCTTGCAACAAAACGTCTGCATAAGACAAGAGAGAGTATTCTTGCCAAAAAATTAAAAGCACATGAAGAGATGTTTACACTGAGCTTTTCTTTCGGTCTAGCAAGCTTTCAGCAAAACGACTCCTTAGCAGAAATCATCGAAAATGCAGATAAAAATATGTACAATGATAAAGTAAAGATCAAAAGTAGAATTACAGGTATATAGACAACCTCTGAATACATAAGCAAATCCTCACCTATATTTGGATATAATCGCGAAATTTAATAGATTTTAAGGCGATAATATTATGTCAGAAAACAAGTACAATCCACAAGAGACAGAATACAAATACTACAAGATTTGGGAAGAGCGCAAATACTTTGAAGTAGATGGCAACAAAAACATCCAAGAAGAAGATAAACACTTCGCAATTATGATGCCACCTCCAAATGTGACAGGGCGCCTTCATATCGGTCATGCACTCACATTTACACTCCAAGATATCATCACTCGTTACAAACGTATGGATGGATTCAAGACACTCTGGCAACCAGGAACTGACCATGCCGGAATCGCAACACAAAACGTAGTTGAAAAACAGCTCCTAGCAGAAGGAACAACAAAAGAGGAGATAGGCCGTGAAGCTTTCTTAGAACGTGCTTGGAAATGGAAAGCAGAATCTGCCGGTATCATGACAGAACAGCTCCGTAAAATGGGTGTATCTCCTGCATGGGAAAGAGAGCGCTTTACAATGGATGAAGGACTGCAAAAGTCTGTGCGTGAGGCATTCGTTCATCTTTACAATGAAGGTTTGATCGTTCGTGGAAACTACATGGTCAACTGGTGTACACATGATGGTGCACTCTCTGATATCGAGGTAGAACACGAAGAAGAAGATGGAAAGTTTTACCACATCAAGTACCCATTTGCTGATGGAAGCGGTTTTGTTGAAGTCGCAACAACTCGTCCAGAGACATATTTTGGAGATACTGCTGTTATGGTTCATCCTGATGATGAGCGCTACATTGATATCATCGGAAAAGAGATAAAACTTCCACTTTTAGAGAGAAAAGTAAAAATCATCGCCGATACTCACGTAGATATGGAGTTCGGAACAGGTGTGGTAAAAGTAACACCTGCTCATGACCAGAATGACTACGAAGTTGGAAAACGTCATGACCTTGAGTTTATCACTGTTTTTGATGAAAAAGGAATTCTTAACGATTATGCAGGAGAGTTTAAAGGTTTAGAGCGTTTAGAAGCGCGTGATATTATCGTAAAACGCCTTGAAGAAGAAGGTTTTATTGTAAAAATCGAAGACCATAAACACCAGGTAGGACACTGTTACAGATGTAAAAACGTAGTTGAGCCTTACATCTCAAAACAGTGGTTCGTACGTAAAGAGGTAGCAGATAAGTCCATCGAAAAAACAAATGCAGGTGAAGCAAAATTCTTCCCACCACACTGGATAAACTCTTACAACTCTTGGATGGGTGAACTTCGTGACTGGTGTATCTCACGCCAACTTTGGTGGGGACATCAGATTCCTGTATTTTACTGCGATGATTGTGGACATGAGTTTGCTTCTACTGAAGAACACCCGGCAGCTTGTCCAAAATGTGCCTCTAAAAATTTCCATCAGGACCCTGATGTACTTGATACTTGGTTTAGCTCTGCACTCTGGCCATTTTCAACTCTTGGTTGGGGGAATGGTGATGTCGAGATGGACAAACTTTTCAAATCAGAAGATATGAAAGAGTTCTATCCGAATGCACTTCTTATTACCGGTTTTGACATTCTTTTCTTCTGGGTAGCACGTATGATGATGATGGGTGAGCACTTCATTGGTGAACTACCGTTTAAAGATATCTATCTGCACGCACTTGTACGTGATGAGCATGGTCAAAAGATGAGTAAGTCAAAAGGTAACGTTATCGATCCACTTGATATGGTTAATAAATACTCTGCAGATATTTTACGCTTTACTCTGGCAATCTCTGCTGCACAAGGGCGTGATATCAGAATGAGCGAGGAGAAACTCCAACTCAACCGTAACTTTACGAACAAGCTCTACAATGCAGCAAAATATCTGCAGATGAATGTAGAGACTTTCCCTGATATGGCAGGATTTTGTGTTGAGAGTGATTTAGGTCGCTATATGATGAGCCGCTTGAACCTAGCAACAAAAGAGGTACGTGCCTATCTTGATGAGTATAAATTCAATGATGCAGCCCTTACGATGTACAGATTTTTATGGAACGAGTTTTGTGACTGGGGAATCGAACTCTCTAAAGCAGACAAAGGTGCTGTAGTAGAACTTGGTGCTATCTTTAAAGAAGCAATGAAACTACTCCACCCTTTTATGCCGTTTATCACAGAGCATCTTTACCATCAACTCAGTGGAACTAGCCTTGAAGATGGTGAGTCCATTATGATTCAAAAATTCCCTCATAAAACAAAACAGCGTAAAGAAGAAGCAAAATTTGAAATTATCATGGATGCTATTGTCTCAATCCGCCGTGCAAAAGTACTTGTTGATATGGCAAACCAAAAAATCGAGAAAGCTTTTGTGAAGATTGATGGTATATCTGACAAAGATAAAGCAATGATGACACCGTTTATCGCAAAACTTGCAAAAGTAGAAAACCTGGAGTTTACAGAAGAAAAAATCGAAAATGCGGTCAGTGACATCGCAGACAAATGTGAGACTTTCATCCCTACTGACTCAATTGATCTGACACCTATCATCAACAAACTTACAAAACAGGCTGAAAAACTCCAAAAAGAGATAGGAAAACTAAATGGCATGCTTAATAATGAGCGTTTCGTAGCCAATGCTCCTGCAGATGTACTCGAGAAAAATCGTGAAGCACTTGCAGAAGCCCAAGCGAAAAGAGAAAAAGTTTTAGAGCAGCTTAGCTCTCTAAAGGCATAATTTGTTTGATATAAGAAAATATACATCACCAAATATCAAAAATGATATTCTCTCTGGGCTTGTCGTTGCCGTTGCACTTGTACCAGAAGCTATTGCTTTTAGTTTCATCGCAGAAGTAAGCCCTATTGTCGGGCTTTATACTGCTTTTATCTTAGGTCTTATCACTGCACTGATCGGTGGAAAACCGGGTATGATTAGTGGTGCGACGGGAAGTGTTGCTGTTGTTATCATTGGTCTTGTTATTGAAGCAAACAACCTTCTAAAAGGCCAAGGCTACACCGGAGATGAACTCTATATACATATGCTCAATTATGTCCTGCTTGCTACTATCATTGCAGGTCTTATTCAAGTACTTTTTGGAGTTTTCAAACTTGGAAAATTCATTCGTCTTGTACCGCAACCGGCACTTTATGGTTTTGTGAACGGACTGGCTATTGTTATTGCCATGGCACAGTTTAAATTTTTTGAGGGACAAAGCTGGATAATGTATGCCATAGTAATTATTACTATGCTCATCATGTATATACTTCCAAAATTCACAAAAGCAGTACCATCTGGTCTTGTTGCCATTGTACTTATCTCCCTTGTAGTATATTTTGCAGGTATTGATACGCTTACAGTTGGTGATTTGGCAGATCTGAGTCAGTTTAAAGGACAGCTGCCGCACCTCATCATTCCAGATACTCTCTTTAGTCTTGATGCTATCATTATGGTGCTCCCATATGCTGTTATTATGGCGCTTGTCGGGCTTATTGAGTCCCTGCTTACTTTGGCTGTTCTTGATGAGATGAGCGGTACACGGGGCAGTGGGAACCAAGAGTGTATCGCTCTTGGATGTGGAAATATCGCAAGTGGTTTCTTCGGTGGTATGGCAGGTTGTGCAATGATTGGACAATCTATCATCAATTACACTTCTGGTGGACTTGGACGTCTCTCTTCATTTACTGCAGCGGTCGGTCTTCTCATTTTGGTAGTCTCACTTACAGATGTTCTCAATGCCATTCCTGTAGGTGTTCTTGTTGGAATCATGTTTATGGTGAGTATCGGGACATTTGAGTGGTCGAGTTTTTCACATCTCAAGCATATGCCACGTGCTGACGTTTTTGTCATGGTAGTTGTGACCATCATTACCGTTGTTGAAGATTTGGCGGTAGCTGTGATTGCCGGAGTTATCATCTCTGCTCTTGTTTTTGCTTGGAGACATGCACGTATCTGGGCAAAGACTCACGTAGAAGCAGACGGAACAAAGGTTTATGAGCTAGAAGGTCCGCTCTTTTTTGGAAGCGCTACAACATTTTCAGATAATTTTGACATTAAAAATGACCCTCCTAAAGTGGTTATTGATTTTAAAAATGCTCGTGTTCTAGACTTTTCAGGCGTTGAAGCGATTGATGCCCTTGTAAAAAAATATGAAGATACAGGGAAAAACCTTCTGTTGCGCCACTTAAGCAGAGATTGTAAAGCTATCATGAAAAAAGCAGGACCACACTGTACCTATGAAGAGGATGATCCAACATACAAGGTTGCATTTAACTATTAGGAGGGAGTCATGCATAAAAAAGTATACAACTTAGTCGAGTCACCAAAATTTAAAAACTTTATTCTCTTAGTTATCCTTTTAAATGGTATAACGATGGGAATAGAAACCTATCCCAGCATCCACGAACATATTAAAGATGAACTCTATCTTTTTGATACTGTTGTCATCACTATTTTTATCATAGAGATAGGCTTACGCATCTATGCACACAGAGTCTCGTTTTTTAAGGACGGTTGGAGCCTCTTTGATCTAAGTATTGTCCTTGTTTCAATGTTCCCAGCAAATTCTGTTTTTGAGATTTTTAGGATCTTAAGAATTTTCAGACTTTTGCGTGTTATTACAATCGTTCCCCAAATGCGAAAAATTGTTATGGCGCTTGCAAGTGTTATCCCCGGTATGGCCTCTATTGCAGGACTGATGTCCATACTCTTTTATATTGCAGCTGTTATGTCGACACAACTCTTTGGAGATCGTTTCCCTGACTGGTTTGGCTCTCTTGGAAGCTCACTCTATACACTCTTTCAAATTATGACATTAGAATCATGGTCTATGGGTATTGCACGTCCTATTATGGAGATATATCCTCACGCATGGCTCTTTTTTGTTCCATTTATCTTTATAGTTACATTTATCATGATTAACTTGATTGTTGCCGTAGTTGTTGATGCTATGAATCATCTCAGTGAGAATCAGGAAGCACAAGTAGAGGTAGTTGCAAAAGATGAGATAAAAGAGTTACACAATGAGATAAAAGAGCTCAAAGAACTCCTCCTTGAGAGTAAAAAGTAGTATCTTTTACTTTATACTCTCTTTTGGCTCTCCTATAAAGTAGCCTTGGGCATAGTCAATACCCATCTCTTTTACTTTATTGAGCACTACTTCATTATGAATATACTCAGCAATGATTTTAATGCCTCTTCGTTTACAAAAGTGCACTATTGTCTCAACAATCAGCTCACTCTTTTCATTTTCAATAATATCTTTAATAAATATCCCATCAATTTTCAAATAATCAGGATTGAGTTCTAACAGACGTGAGAAGTTAGAGTTTTCAACTCCAAAATCATCAAGTGCGATCTTAAAGCCTTTTTTTCTTAAAGAGTTGATCTGTTCAAGCATATTAGACTCTGTAAGTGTCACAATATCTTCAAGTAGCTCCAGTACAACACGAGAAGGGTCAATATTATACTTTTTTACATTAAGGAGTAAAAACTCTTCCAAATACCCCAAGTTGATATCATTTGATGTGATGTTAATGGAAAACTCATAGTCTGTATCACTAAAAACACGAAAAGCATTTGTTACTATTCGCCGTGTAATCAAAGAGAGTGTCCCGGTCATCTTACACGCTTCCATAAAACGGATAGGCGATACCAAACCTCCGTCATCATCTATTCTTGCTAAACACTCAAATTTTTCTATCTCTCCACTGTGTAGATTTTTTATAGGTTGAAAAAAACCAAGTAGTTTCTCTTCTTCTATCGCACTGCGTATCTTATTGATCCAGTAGATGTTCTCTTGTTGTTTCTTTGCATATTCTGATTTGGTTTCAAAGATTTTGTAAGAGCTTTTTTTATAAAGACGTGCTTCATGTACTGCAGCGGCTGCATGATTGAGTGTGATGATACCATTACCCATCGCAACACCGATGGTTACAGAAATTTTTACGATGATATTATCGTGTTCAAGTTCGATTTCTGTTTGATTGAAAAATGAAATGATGGATTCAGAAAAATCTTTTAACTCACGAAAGTTAAAAAAATCATTGACAATAAATACAAATTCATCTCCATCGAAACGGAAAAGTTTTGCATTCTTTGGTTTTAGAAGCTGTAATCTTTTTGCAAGTTCAGTAAGTATCTCATCCCCTACGACATATCCGTAGGCATTGTTTATGTTGTTAAAGTTATCTATATTTACAACAAAGATATTAAGTCGGCTGTGCAGTTTGATATACTCTAAAAGTGCAAAACGGTTAGGCAAACCACTTAACTGGTCTGTATAATAGTCCCACTCTTTTTTCTCTAAAGTAAATTCCATATCTATCCTAATAATATAAAATAAAATAATAAATATTATATCTTATTTTTATTTATAGGTTCTTAATTTGATAAAAGACTCCGGTTCTATATTTTTATACTTTGGCATCTCCTGACCGATATTAGCATTTACGTACGTTGGATCAGCCAATACATACCTACGTCTGTTATACCTTACGGAGTCCCCTTCTAAGGGGATATAGAGTGCTGTACTCATATGGTCGCTATATTTTACACCAATAACTCTCACACCAAAAAGTTTTCTTATCAAGTAAGAAAAAAGTATGGCTCTGTCTTCACAATCTGATGCATTATAGACAAGTGTCTCCTCTGCAAACATCACTTTTTCATGTCCAAACTGTTCATTATCTCGCTCATACTTAAAAGCTTTTTGTACAAAACGAAGCACAATGTTCATCGCCTCACTTATCTTTTTACCATCTGTATATTTTTTGATATCTTCTGCCAAATCTCTGTAGGTTTCATGCTCCATCGGTGCATTAAAGTAGACTCTGTAATCCACCTGTGGGTATGTATTCATAAAGTCTAAAATGTTTTCATTGTACTTATATGATGCTTCGTAAACTTTACCATAATCTTGAAAAGAGATACGTTTAGAAACATTTTGTTTTTTAAAAAGAGGGAGTGTTTTGAGCCTAAAATCTATCGGTTTGTCAGCTTGAGGATACTCCTGTTCATAGGTATAGATACGCTCGATATTTTGTTGATTGTACTTTGAGATGATGTAATAGTACTTATCATCAAAACTGTAACGAGGTGTTGCATAGATTGTATCTTTGGAGTAGTGCAGCAGGTATATACTTTGACTTTCACTCAGAGCTATCTTTACATTATATGAAAGCTTGTTAAGTAAAAACCATTTGTAAATCTTTGCCTCATTTTGTTCTGTGTAAATATGTTGTGAAAGTTTTGAGATTAAAAGGTACAGGGCCCAGTCATTTAGTTGCAGTGTGTCTCTGTAGTTTTCTATCTCGCTAAGTGTTGTATTGTAGTTACTAGAGGCCAATATACTAAAAAAGTTCGATATCCCTGCCTGATTTTGTGGATAAAACTTTGCTTTTTTGATGTTTTTGTCAAAACTAAAAGCGACTTCAGAACCAAAAAAGTAAAAATTGATATCTTTTTTTATCTCTTTTTTTGGCTGCGTCGCTTTTTTTATCTTTTCTTTTTCTGGCAACTGAATCTTGACTGCAGGTCCAACTTCTGGAGCTTTTTGTTCCTCTTTCGGCCTTATTGATTTTGGTTTTGGCTCTGTATACATCGGAGGTGTGATGTATGCCTTATACTCTTTCCACTGTGCTTTTAAGTAAGCATTAAAAGCATTGTCCCTTTCATCTTTATACTCTGTGTATGCAGCTGACTGTACTCTTTTAAAGTCAGCAAAACTCTCGGCAAAGAGACCATTTGCCCAGAGTAAAATAAAAAGGCTAAAAAGGCCAAACGGATTGAATAAGTTTCGTTCCCCATCCCTGTTTTGTTGCACGGTCCATATCTCCCTCAGTTTTATAAAGAATCTTCGCATCACTTATCTGTGTAGAGTTTATTTTATTATACTGGTCGATATCATACGGACGGATAACCCCACTTATTTGGATGATCTGTTTTTGATCATCCACAAGTATCTCACGTGTACCAGATATAAAATAGTTTCCATTTTGAAGTACTTTTACTATTCTAGCAGAAATTGTTGTCGTAAAGCTAGCATCTTTTGTAGCACTACCCTGCCCTTTATAGGTATTGTCAGATTTTGTTTTAAAACCGATATCACTGTAGCCATTGACTTTTGTTATGGCATCATTGACATTTCCGTTTGCAGCACCGGCAGAGGAGAAGATACCTCCACCAAGATTTGACTCATCACTCTCACTTAACTGCTTTGTACCCGTGTTCGAACTTTTTGCAGTCTCTGAGATAACAACGGTAACAATATCATTAACATGCATTGCTTTATGATCTGAAAAAAGAGGATTATCCCCTTTTCCAAAAAGACTGCCTGTTGAAGCAAAATCCTGTTTCTCTTCACGTGCTGGCATCTGCTCAACATAAGCCGGTGGTTCAAAATTGATCTCAGGGTCTGTTAGTTTTGCTGTACATCCGGAAAAAAAGTAAGCCATCACTACAACAGATAAGGGAATAGTTAATTTTTTTTGCATTAAATCTCTTTAATATCTATATTTGTGTATAATTCTAGCAATTTCAGTTCCACATATAAGGATAATATATCATGAGTTTACGCGAACAAATAAATACAGATGTCAAAGAGGCAATGAAAGCCAAAGATACTAAAAAAAGAGATGCACTTCGTCTGCTTACATCAGCATTTAAGCAAATTGAAGTTGATGAGAGAAAAGAGCTCACAGATGACGATGTTATCAAAATTATCCAGACACAGATAAAACGCAGAAATGATGCAGCTAACCAATACAAAGAGGCTGGCCGTGAGGATCTGATGCAAATAGAACTTGAGGAGATTGCTTACTATGAGCCTTATCTTCCTGCTCAGCTTAGTGACGATGAACTCTGTACAGCTATCACAAAGATAATAGCTGAAGTTGGAGTAACAAGTATGAAAGAGATGGGAAAAGTAATGGGAGCAGCCAACAAAGCGCTTGCTGGTCAAGCTGACGGTAAACGTGTCAGCGAATGTGTGAAGAAGTCACTCTCTTAAATTCTACCAATCATCCAAGACGAAGCCTTTTGGCTCGTCATCTTCTATCTTTTTTACTTCCACGTTTTTATTTATCTCAGGCTCTTGTACTTTTTTAGGTTCAGGCTTCGCCATCTGCTCTTCAAACTGTAACTCTAAACCTTTACTTGTCATGATAAAACCGTTTACATGGAGTTTTCCATCATGAATCTGCTTATGGTGTTCCTTACAGAGTGGTACAAGGTTATGTTTATTGTCTTTATGAAAATGTCCGATAAATCCTGCTTTATCTGCCAAAGACTGATGTGAGATATGATGCACATCCTCTGCAACAGCACCACAGACAATACACTTAGTTACATACAACTCTTTGTTGTATTTTGATTTTTTCTTCTTCACAAGTAACTCTAACTCATCAAAATCATTGGCTAGACGTTTTCTGATGGTATTTGCTGTCTCTAAAAATTCACTGTCCATATGCAGTGATTTTGCAAATTCCAATCCATAGATACTACTTCCACTTCCAGCCTGTAGCACACGATTAAAGATGAGCTTATCTGCTTCCTCATCATACTCTACACTCAAGTGTAAATCCACTACATTATTTAAACGCGTGATTTCCGGCATTGTTGAGAGTTGATGCAGGTGTGTTGCAAACAAAAAGAGACAACGTACATTTGAGAGCTTTTGAATGGCACTTGCAACAATAGCAACACCCGAAAGTGTTTCAGTACCATGACTTATCTCATCACCCAAAACCAAAGAACGGACACTTGAACGGTTAAATATGTTTTTGAGCTCTAACATCTCCACAGCAAAGGTTGAAAGCCCCTTTGCAAGGTTATCTTTAGATACTATACGGGTAAAAAGTGAATCAAAGATAGAGAACTTCATCACAGCTGCACTTACAAAAAAACCGGACTGCGCCATAAGAACGGCTATACCGATACTCTTCATCAATGAGCTTTTTCCACTCGAGTTAATCCCATACAAGAGTACACCGTTAATATCATGTCCGTCATGGACACGTACATCAAGCATCACTGTTGTCGGATGCGGTAGGTCAAGGTAGTCACGGTTTCCCATAACGATGTCATTTGGCACATAGATACCACCACGTTCTTGCACCTCAATGAGCGGATGACGCAGCTGCATAATCTGCATAAAGTTCTCATCCTCTTTGGCTTCAACTATCATCGGTCGGGAGTGCTTATGCTCCTGCGCTATCTTTGAAGAGCTCACACCGACATCCAAGTCTGCAACATAGGCAATGACACGTTCAAAAAGAAGTGAATAACGTCGCTCAAAAAGATTTTGAAGTTGAATATAACGCTCTTTTACAAGCGTAACGATCTTGCGACGATTTTTCATGATTCTGTCAGAGAGCTCATCCGTAAAAGTAGAGGTAATTTTTACGGAATTTGTCAGCTTTTTGACAACAAACTTGGAGAACTCTTCATTTTTTTTAAATGCACTCTCAATGAATGAAAAACGGTTTTTACTTAAAGAGATATAGTAACCCTCTTTTTCCAAAAGTCCTAAAGAGACAACCTTTGCACTGCTGCTTGCCCCTGCATCTTCAAGCATTACCTCTATCTTTTTCATAATATCTTCAAATGCAACAAGCATAACACTGTTCTCTTTTACAAGTGTGTCTATACTTTCATCCACACCACTCATCAAGAAGTTCTCATCAACTGTAGCATTCGTAAACCTGCGTGAGACATCCAAATCGATGCTCTTTTCTATCTCACGCAGAAACTCATCTAGCTCACTCTCATGAAAAGGTGTACGCTGAATCTTATGTTTCTTTACATATTGCATCAACTCTTTAACACTCACCATTGAGTCATAGAGATGATTCATCTCAAAAGGATGCAGGCGTGCTAGGGAGAGTCTGCGTGAGAGACGTTCCATATCATAGATTCCTCGCATCATCTCATCAAGATAACGCACGTGAGAGTTTACCTTCTCTATCAAATTATAACGACGTTCAAGCTCCTCTTTGTCCATAATCGGATTAAGCAGTCTCTCTTTTAAAAGACGACGCCCTATGGCAGTTGAGCTTTTATCAAGCATCTTGAGCAGTGTAAACTCTTTGCGGTCTTTTGAGATGATACCCATCTGCTCTAAGGCATTGTTGCCAAGATACATAAAACGGCGGTTGTCAATGATGCGCGGCATTGCCATCTTTTGAACGATGTGGTAATCATGTTCTATTACAAAGTTAATGAGAATCGCTAAAGACTCCGTAATCATAGGATTGCGTTCTAAATCCAAATGTTCTATCGGAGAGAGAAGAGATTGAATCTGATAGACCTCTTTAAAAAGTTCGTTTTGAAAGTCGATTTTTGGTCTTTGATTATTGACTGAATAATGATAGTGTTCAGGAATTTCAAGGTACTGCATCACATGCTTTTGGTTATCAATCCCATCCAAAAATGTCATCACTACTTCACTCGTTCTGTAGACATTTAAAAGATTAAAAACCTCATCAAGTGCATAAGCCGGATCTTCACTTGTTCCGTGTGTCTCATAGAGCCATGTTTTTCCCGTTGTCACATCAATAGCCGAGTAGCCTACAGTATAGATATCACGAAACTTATCTACTAAAATTGAGACAATGTAGTTGTCATCATTATCTACTATATGGTCAAAGTTCGTTCCAGGAGAGACAATTTGTGCGATATAACGGCTGATTTTTGGAGGATTACCTTTTTGCTTGACAACAATAACCGTATATTTTTGCTCTGCTATAAGACGATTAAGATAGCGCTCAAAACTAACAGCGGGTACACCGGCTAAGAGTGGATTTTTATCAGAGTTTTCTACAATGTTTTTATTTTTCTTTGTCAGTTGAATATTTAAAAGTTCAGCTATCTCTTTTGCTTTTCCAACCTGTTCATCATCATTATTTACTTCATAAACTTCAAAAAAAGTTCCAATTTCCATAAATACTACAGTATCATGACCGTATTTGTCTTCAAAATGACGCTGCAAATCAAAATAAATCTGCGTTAAAAGTTTATCTTTGTTATTTAATATTTTATCAATTTCTGATGAACGCATAAGACTCTTTTGCTTTTTTTATAATATTGTGATTATATCATAAGAAATTAAGCATAAAAAGTAAAAATAGTGCCAAAAATACCGATTTTTAGGTGATTCATATTGAATTAGAAAATTTTCTTGGATATAATCAAAGCATATCTAAAACGATATAAGAAAAAATTAATTACATAGGTTTTTTTATGCTAAAAAAAATTATTTTAACTTTGACACTTCTTACTACTCTTAATGCAGAAACTCTACAAACTGTCATGAATGAAGTTTTAGAGACAAATCCAACAATTCAAGAGAGGTTACGAAACTATAATGCTACAAAAATAGATATTACAAGTGCTGAGTCAGGCTATTATCCTAAAATAGATTTGGTTTTAGGTGGAGGAGAAGAAAAAACGGATAGAGAGCTATACAGTAAAAACTATACAATATATGAGAATTCACTTACTTATACACATAATCTCTTTAACGGTTTCAATACAACCTACCTTGTAAAAGAACAAGAGTACAGAACATTAGCTGCAGCTTATAGTTATATAGATACAGTCAATACGACTTCTTTTGATATGGTCAACACCTACCTAGAAGTTATAAAGAATCAAGAGTTGATGGATACTGCCCTTGAGAATGTAAAAATTAATAAAGAGATATTAACAAAAGTCAAAAAATTGTATAAAGCAGGACTTACAACACTCTCAGAGGTCAATAAAATTGAATCTTCTTTGGCATTGGCACAATCAAACCTTGTTGTTCAAGAAAACAATGTTTTAGATGCTGCTTATAATTTAGAAAAAGTTTTAGGTCGTACGCTTGACCCTGCAAAAATGTCAAAACCTACGATTGATGAGAAAAACTTTCCAAAAACAAAACAGGATGCCATTGATTTTTCTCTTAAGAACAATCCTTCTTTACTTGTAAGTGAGTACAATATCAAACTTGCACAAGCGACAAACAAAGAGAAAAAATCACAATTTTATCCGAAGTTAGATATTGAAGTTTCACAAACACTGAACCATAATGTCAGTGCTATCGAGGGAAAAGACAATGTTTTTCGCGCCATGGCTTTTGTATCTTATAATCTTTTCAATGGTTTTAATGACAAAGCTGCTTTACAAAAAAGTCTCTCACAGGTCTATCAGGAAGTGGAAAATAAGAACAGCATTAAACGTGATATTGTTCAAAGTCTCAATCTTTCATGGACAGCACGTCAAAAACTCCAGGAACAACTTACATACCTTATTGAATATAAAGATTTTTCACACAAGACATTAGCGCTTTATGCCAAAGAATATGATCTAGGACGTCGTTCACTCCTTGATCTGCTCTCTGCACAAAATGACTTTATACGTGCAAAGGCACAAATCATTACAACACGCTACAGTATTTTATATGCAGAGTACCGTATTTTAAATACTATGGGAATTTTACTACCAACAATTATGCATGATACAAACAATATCTATGCAAATGTCAATCTTGATACAAATAAAAAGTAGGAATCCTCTATGCTAATTACCCAAGCTGATAACCTTAGAATGGATGCCCTTTTAGATACACTAGTACTTTTTACAAAAAAATACCATAAACCATTCTCTGCTGAAGCATTGACTGCAGGTCTTCCTATAGAACCGGGGGCAGAAGCACCTGAACTTTTTTCTATCAATAATGCCAAAGGGCTTTTCTCTCGTGCTGCGGCTCGTGCTGGACTAAAATCATCCCTTGTACATCGTCCACTTAAACAGATCTCCAACCTGCAACTTCCAATGATTATTTTACTCTCCAATCAGGGTGCTTGCATCTTGGACAGATTTAGTGAAGATAGAACACAAGCAAAGATAATTATGCCTGCAGAAGAGCCTATCGAGCAGTGGGTTGATGTTGAAGACTTAGAAGATGAATACATTGGCTATGGTTTTATGATAAAAAAAGCCTTCGATTATGAAGATGAAAACGACAGAACGCTTCATATCAAACAAAAACACTGGTTTTGGTCCACACTGAAACTCTCAGCAGGTATCTATAAAGATGTTCTTTATGCTTCATTATTAGTAAACCTTTTTGTTCTTGCCTCTCCTCTTTTTACAATGAATGTATATGATAGAGTTGTTCCAAACAATGCGATAGAGACACTTTGGGTATTTGCTACAGGAGTCGTTATAGTCTATGTCATTGACACCTTTGCAAAATTTTCACGGACTTACCTGCTTGAAACAGCAGCAAAAAAGAGTGATATTATTATGTCATCCATCATATTTGAAAAAGTTTTATCACTAAAAATGTCACATATTCCGGCATCCGTTGGTTCTTTTGCAAACAATATCAGAGATTTTGACAATATTCGAAATTTTCTTACCAATGCAACAATGGCAGCAGTTATTGATCTACCCTTTTCTGTTATCTTTTTAGCGGTCATTGCCTACATTGGTGGTAATATTGTCTTTGTTCCAATGTTTACAATGGCACTCATTTTAGCATATGCTTTCTTTATAAAGAAGCCTCTGCGTGAGAGTATAGAGTCAACACATGAAGCAAGTGCAAAGAAAAATGCCATCTTGATTGAATCACTCAATAATATAGAGACCCTAAAAACACTTGGAGCTCTTGGACAGGCACAATGGAAATGGGAAGAAGCAACAGGAGAGATTGCTTCAAAAAGTCTCAAATCCCGTCTCCTCTCAGCCTCGATTCCGACAATTACCCAGCTCCTGATTCAACTTAATACTGTCATAATCATTGTTGTTGGTGTCTATAAGATTCAAGATTTTGAACTCTCTATGGGTGGATTGATTGCCATTGTTATCCTTACGGGACGAACACTTGCACCTATGGGACAAGTTGCTGCACTCGTTACAAACTATCATGATGCAAAAACATCCTATGAAATGATAGAGAGTATCATCTCACAGCCAAGTGAAAGACCAGATGGGAAAAAGTTTCTTGAAACCCCTGCATTTACAGGACATATTGAGTTTAAAGATGTTACCTTTACCTATCCGGGTGCAGATGTACCAGCACTGAAAAATGTCTCTTTTGTCATCCATCAAAAAGAGAATGTAGCCATAATTGGGCGAATTGGATCTGGAAAAAGTACGATTGAGAAACTCATTTTAGGACTTTATGAGCCTGATTCGGGACAGATTCTTATTGACGGTATTGACATCGCACAGATTGATCCTGCAGACTTGAGAAAAAACATCGGTTATGTTTCACAAGATGTCATGCTCTTTCGAGGAACGGTAAAAGACAATATCATTTTTAAAGCTTCCAATGCAACTGATTATGCAATGATGCGTGCCGCACAAATCAGTGGTGCACATGAGTTTATAACAAAGCATCCTAAAGGTTACGAAATGCCGGTAGGTGAACGCGGTCAAGGTCTCTCTGGAGGTCAGCGACAAAGTATAGGTGTCGCTCGTGCCTTTTTACTTGATGCTCCTATCATTTTAATGGATGAGCCAAGCAATGCGATGGATCAAGTTACTGAAGCAAAACTTCTTGAGAATTTACAAAATGCACTCAAAGATAAAACAGCAATCATAGTAACGCAAAAAATGACACTGCTAAAAATAGTAGATAGAGTCATTGTCATGAATGAAGGTCAAGTCTTTATTGATGCGCCAAAAGAAGATGCAATACGCAGACTCCAAGGTGGAGGTTCTCAAAATGAAAAATAATAAACGTATCGAGTATAACGAAAAAGATTATGAATTTATGAACTCTTTGAGTTCTGCAATTTTAGAACAATCACCAAAAAAGATGAGTATTGTCATTAAGCTATGGCTTATAACACTTTTTGGCTTTATCCTGTGGGCATCTTTTGCGACAATAGATGAGATAACACGAGGAAGCGGTAAAGTCATTCCTTATGGACAAAACCAGATTATTCAAAATCTTGAGGGTGGAATTGTTGAAGCAATCTTAGTTCATGAAGGAGAAAAAGTCAAACGTGGTGAGGTACTTCTTAAGATCAATAATCTTAAAAGTATCTCTTCTAGTAAAACAAATACAATGACATATAATGAGCTCTTTGCAAAAAGACTCAGACTCCATGCCGAGGCCAATGGACTTCCGTTTAAAGGGATAGATACAGATGACAAAGATTTAGCAAGACAGATTGAGCTAGCGAAAAAGCTCTACGAATCTAACAAATTGGAATTTCAAGCAAAAGATAATGCACTTGTTCAACAGATAGAACAGAGAAAACAGGAACTGCGTGAGGCAAAGTCCAAAATTAATTCTCTTAAAAAGTCCCTATCCTATGTTACCGAAGAGATAGCAATGACAGAGCCGATGGTTAAAGAGGGTATCAAATCAAAAGTGGAATTTTTAAAGCTAAAACGAGAAGCAAATGGTATTCAAAATGATATTCTCACTACAAAACTCTCTCTTCCTCGACTGAAATCTGCTATCAAAGAATATAGAAACAAACGCATTGAATCAAAACAAGAATTTATCAACAGAGCGAAAAAAGAGCTCAATGAAGTAACAGCAGAGATAGCAAGACTAAAAACTCAACAGGTTGCTTATAATGACCAAGTCAACAGAACAATGGTAAAATCTCCTGTAGATGGAATTGTCCAAAAACTCTTTGTAAATACTATCGGTGGAGTTGTAAAACCTGGTGCAGACTTAGTAGAAATCGTACCGACAAATGAAAAGCTCTACTTAGAGATTAAAATTAAACCAAGTGACATTGCTTTTATCCATCCAGGGGCGGAGGCAATGGTGAAAATCTCTGCATATGATTTTGCAATTCATGGAGGCCTTAAAGGAAAAGTAGTTAATATCTTACCAGATACAATTACAGATAAAGATGGCAATACTTTTTATCTTATTCATATAGAGACTGATAAAAACTATCTTGGTTCAAAAGAACATCCTTTGGAGATTATTCCGGGTATGACGGCAACTGTTGATATAATAACTGGTAAAAAGACTGTTATGCAGTATATCCTAAAACCTATCCTTAAATCAAAACAGTATATCTTTACGGAGCGATAAGATGCAGATAATTTTTTTCAGTGCTAATATCAATCGAATTGAAGAGTGGGAAAAAAGAGATACTGACAGTAAACACTTCTCTTTCTATGACTTTGAGTCACTTCAAAAACATATTGATAAATTTAACAACTATATCATTATTGCGGATTATGATTCCGTAGCTCCTGAAGTCAATAAAATGATAGCATCCAATCAACTTCCAAATAAACTTATTGTTTTAGAGAATGCTCCCGAAATTGTCACGGGAAAAATGCTGATCTCCCATGGAGTCAAAGCTTACGGAAACTCTCGTATGCTAAAAGTTCATTATCAGCAGATGATACAAAGTGTCGCAGATGGAAAGGTCTGGACCTATCCAGAGCTTACTGCTGCTCTTGCAAAAACAGTAAAACAAGAGAAACTTTCAGATGAAGCCAAAGAGTTAATTGAACATAGACTTACGAATAAAGAAAAAGATGTCCTTTTCTTGGTTATGGAAGGCTTAACCAATGATGCAATCGCTAATACATTGAATATTACAACAAGAACTGTCAAAGCACATATAAGTTCAATCTTCTCGAAACTTCATGTAAATGACAGACTCTCTTTGGTTCTATTACTCAAATAAAGTTCTTTAACATTTTATTTAATGTTGTTCTATATGTATCTCCGTATTTACTTCCAATGTCACTGTTTGATCATCAGCTGTTGTCCCTGTAATTTCCTGATACGTCTGACCTGTTTCAGAATCTGTTTTAAAATCACCAAGTTTCCATTCTCCACTTCCATCTTCTGTCGTATTTAAAGTTACAGTATCTCCTTCCGTTCCATCAATTCTCAATATATTATCATCATCTGTCATATCAACAACATCTTCTAATTTTATATTTTCAACATGTTGATTCCCAGTATCTAAAGTAATAGAATCTATGTTTAAACTATTATCTTTCAAAGTATGCAGATCAATATTTTCACCCCCTTCTACTAACATAACCAGCCCTTCTAGATTATCATCATGTCCGTGATCCTCTTTTGTATCCTTCTCATCATGCTCTTTCTTCTCATGATCCTCTTTTGATTCAGCTTTTTCATGATCTCCATGTGGACCTTTGTCACCATGATGTCCGTGATCCTCTTTTGTATCCTTCTCATCATGATCTTTCTTCTCATCATGATCTTTCTTCTCATCATGATCTTTTGTCATAGTCTCAGAATCTGTCGCTGCTGTTGCTATTCCTAAAGTATTCTCATCACTGTCTGTAATTGATGTGTCTTCATCTGTTGTGATTGCACCACCACTCCAATCTGAACCGGCAGTTATAATTACATTATCAATTCCCCATGATTCATCACTTAAAGACTGATTTAATGTCGAGCCAAATCCAAGTTTAACTTGACCATTGTCATCAACAGTTGCCTGAACTGTATAATGATGTACTTCATTGTGATCTAACCAAAATTGACCACTACTTCCTACATTGTCAATTTCTGTTCCGCCATCTTGTTCATCTGTTGCATGTGTACTCCAAGTTCTACCAAAATGAGACATATAATCACTAGATACTTCTTCTCCATTTACAAAGACATTAAACTGCTCATCATCCCAGCTGTCTATCTCGTACATATCAAATTCAATATTTACAGTTTCACCTGCATGTTCCGGACCAAAATTAAATGTTTTAGATATTCCCTCTTCTCCATTTGTGCCACCAAATTGTCCTAAGAAATTTGTTGCATTTCCATCTGTTTCAGTTACCGTATTGTTTGTCCATCCCTCTGCCCCATTTTCAAAGTTTTCTGAAATCAATAATTCGCCTGTAGCTGCAGTGTCTCCAGTATCATCTATTGCAATTGGTGCCACATTTTCAACTACATCATTTACATTTATAGTAACACTTTGAGTTGAACTTGTCCCATCTGTGCTTGTTGCTGTTACATCAAATGTATAGCTTGGTTTTGTTTCAAAATCAATAGCATTATCACTATCAACTACAACCCTACCATCAGCTTCAACTCTGAATGGTACATCATCTGCTAATGAATAAGTTACTGCATCTCCATCTACATCAATAGCACTTAATGTTACACCAGTATATGTTCCATCAGGCACATTTTCTGTCACTGTATTTGCTGTTGTATCACTATCAGATACATAAGAAACTCTATCATTAATTTCAGCTGCCTCATTGGCTACATCTGCTGAAGTTTTAGCTGCGTCTAGGGCTGCATTGGCATCATCTAGATTAATACTCTCATTAGCCGCGTCTGCTGCATCGCTTAGTGTAGAGATTGCTGCTTCTAGGGTATTGGCTGCATCTTTTGCTGCATCGGCTGCATCTTTTGCAATGTTTTGTGCACTCTCTGCGGCTGCAAGATTTGTTGGAGTTGGATTCTCTGATGCTGTTGCTGCCGCTTTGTCTGCTGCACTCG
>NZ_JALCZL010000026.1:0-26025 GCF_039667035.1 Sulfurimonas sp. NWX79 | reverse complement strand
AGGTACAAACTCCTCTAAATCAAACTCTATCTTTTTTCCTTGTAATTCCATTTCTATGATCCTTTTTCTTTTTTATAATCATAGTTGATTTGGAATTTACAGAAATTATTTTACACTACCTAAAGTAAAACTGCAAAATGAAAAACTCTATAATCTGTTTTACTATGACAAACTCACTTCAATGCCAAATAAAAACTCTTTTGGTTTGGAGCTTGTTAAAAGTTTGGTTTCAAGTGAGCTCCAGGGAGATATAAAAGTTTCTTTTGACAAAGGTACAAAATATATTATAAGATTTTAGAGTTTACCATCTTCTAAACTCAATTTAGCTAAAATTGCGTCAATATTTTAAATCAAGGCTTGAAATGAAAAAAAGAGCGTTAGTTAGTGTAAGCGATAAAACTGGTGTGGTTGATTTTTGTAAATCACTTGTAAAAAACGGATATGAGATAATCTCAACAGGCGGGACATACAAACTCTTGCGTGAGAGTGGTGTTGATGCCATTGAAATTGATGAAGTAACAAAGTTTCCTGAGTGTTTTGAGGGGCGTGTAAAGACACTCAACCCTTATGTCCACGGAGGTATTTTACATCGTCGTGACAAGCAGTCCCACTTGGATCAGGCAAAAGAGCTTGGCGTTGAGGCCATAGACCTTGTATGTGTCAATCTTTACCCGTTTAAAGCGACTATTGAACGTACAGATGATTTTGATGACATCATTGAGAACATCGACATCGGTGGACCGGCAATGGTTCGTTCAGCTGCAAAGAACTTTGACTCGGTTATCATTGTTACAAATGTTGAAGATTATGCAGAAGTTATCGATGCGATAGAGAATGAGAAAAATACAAGAGAGTTCCGTCGTGGCTATATGATAAAAGCATACGAACATACTGCCGCATATGATTCCATGATAGCTAATTATATGAATGAGCGTTTTAACGGTGGTTTTGGCGAGAAACAGTTTATCGTCGGAGAGAAGGTGATGGATACCCGTTATGGTGAAAACCCACACCAAAAAGGTGCACTTTATGAGTTTGACAAGCACTTTAGCAACAACTTTAAAACACTCAAAGGCGAAGCGAGTTTTAACAATCTAAACGACCTAAACGGCGCTATCAAGATTGCAGCGGCTTTTGGAGATGACAACGCTGTGTGTATTACAAAACATGGAAACCCTTGTGGTTTTGCTATTCGCGACAATTTGGTAGATGCTTATACAGAAGCACTCAAGTGTGATCCTGTTTCTGCATTTGGTGGTGTTGTAGCTGTTAATGGTGTGGTCAACAAAGAGCTTGCAGAGAAAATGAATGAGATTTTCTTGGAAGTTGTGATTGCTGGACGTATCACTGAAGAAGCGCAAGAGGTATTTGCGCTCAAGAAGCGTATCAAACTTTTTGAGATGGGTAGTGATAAACTTGTGCTTGCAAATGATACAAAAGACTTTAAACACATTGATGGCGGATTTGTATTCCAAGATGCTGACAGAGTTAATGATGATGAAGTTAAAAATGCAAAACTTGTTTCTAAAAATCGTGCCAGCGAAGCTGAAATGAAAGACCTTGAGATTGCATATAAAGTGGCTTCTCTTACAAAATCTAACTGTGTAGTTTATGTCAAAGATGCTGCAATGGTAGCTGTTGGTATGGGTATGACATCTCGCGTTGATGCTGCACAGTGTGCGCTCAAAAAAGCAAAAGAGATGGGTCTTGATGTAACAGGTGCTGCACTTGCATCTGAAGCATTTTTTCCATTCCGTGATTCTATTGATGCAGCAGCTGCAGCAGGGGTTAAAAATGTTATTGAACCTGGTGGGTCAATTCGTGATGATGAGGTTATTGCCGCTGCTGATGAGCATGGTATGAGCCTATACTTCTCAGAAGTTCGCCACTTCCTTCATTAAAAATTAAAATAGTAACGCATTTACTGCGTTACTTCCTTCGTCATGCACAATAGTGCACTTCCTCGTTATGCTCCTTGTAACTGCATTACTCTTTTCATTTTTAAAATATTGTTTATTTTTTGTATAAGAATTAATTTGTCTAAACTTGATTGACACAGACTCAACTCTTATGATATAATTTCGCTAATAAAAAATTTAACAATTATTGGTAAGGACTAGAAAATGGCAAAATCATTATATGAAACATTGGAAGTATCAGAAAATGCGAGTGAATCTGAGATTAAAAAAGCGTATAGAAAATTAGCGAGAAAATATCATCCTGACATCTGTAAAGAAGCAGATTGTGAAGAGAAATTTAAAGAGATAAATGCAGCGTATGAGATACTGAGCGACAAAGAGAAAAAAGAGCAGTATGATATGTATGGAGACTCTATGTTTGGAGGGCAGAACTTCCATGACTTCTCACGCAGCCAGGGTGGCAATGTCGATCTGGATGAGATACTGCGTCAAATGTTCTCTGGTGGCGGAGGATTTGGCGGCTTTGGCGGTGGCGGTCGTCAATCATACAGCAGCGGAGGCTTTGGCGGATTTGGCGGAGCTGGAGGTTTTCATCAAGAACCAAACCTTGACATCGAAGCAAAGGTGACGATTCCGTTTAATGTAGCCATCCTTGGTGGAACGCACTCAGTTTCAGTCAATGGTGAGCGTTTTGATATTAAGATCCCTGCTGGTGTCAAAACAGGAGAAAAGCTCCGTGTAAGAGGAAAAGGGCATGCACAAAACGGTCGTTCTGGAGATTTGCTCTTAAAGATAACAGTAGCACCGTCACCGGATTATGAGCGTGAGGGAGATGATCTGGTCAAAACCATAGATGTGCCACTCTATGCAGCTCTCTTTGGTGATAAAATTGCAGTACAGACACTTGAGAAAGAGATAAAACTCAAAATCCCGCAAAACACAAAAAATGGACAGCGCTTCCGTGTGAAAGAGATGGGTGCAATGAACAGAAAAACAAAACAGAGAGGTGATTTGTACTTAAAAGCAAATATTATCAATCCAAAAGTAGAAGATTTGGACAATGATTTGGTAGAATTGATGAAAGAAAAACTACCAAAGACAATTTAAGCAGGAGGTAAACGATGCATCATTATGACGAACCGGTCTATTTAATCAGTATAGTCTCGAAGATACTAGATATCCATCCACAAACTTTGCGTCAGTATGAGAGAGAGAATCTCATCACACCTTCTCGTTCAAATGGACGTATACGACTCTATTCACAGCGTGATATAGATAGAATTAAACTTATTTTACGCCTTACTCGTGAGCTTGGTGTAAATCTTGCAGGTGTTGATATTATTTTACGTCTAAAAGAGAATGTAGATAAGATGGAGCGAGAGATTGCTGACTTGCGTCATGAGGTGGAAGTTGCGAAAAATGCTCGTTCAGTCTCTCCTGATAAAGCACTTGTAACAAAGAAAAGTATCTATGAGATGATTATTTTTGAGGGAGACTAGAGCCCCTCTTTTAATCTCTCAACCACAACACCTACATCTTTAAGCTTTTTCTCCAAAGAGTCATATCCACGGTCAAGATGGTAGATACGATGAACGTTTGTTTCTCCTTGGGCAATAAGGGCTGCTAAAACAAGAGCACTTGATGCTCTGAGATCTGTTGCCATAACATCCGTTGCACTTAAATCACACTTTCCATTGATAGTAGCAGTATGTCCACTGAGTGAGATATCTGCTCCCATACGCTGCAGTTCACTCACATGCATAAATCTATTCTCAAAAAGACGCTCTTCTATGATAGATACTCCATTTGCCTGTGTGGCAAGTGCCATAAACTGTGCTTGCATATCTGTTGGAAAAGCAGGGTACTCCTGTGTAACAATTTTAACAGGTTTGATCTCTTTGTTTGGGTGGATTGTGATAGTGTCTTTTGTGAGTGTAAGCTCAAACCCCATCTCTTCAAATTTTGCGATAACCGCACCAAGATGATTCGGTTCTACATCCGTAAGTGTGAGTTTTGAACCAGTAATTGCTCCTGCACAAAGATATGTTCCTGCTTCGATTCTATCTGGAATAATGCTGAATTCTTTGATATCTAAAAGCTCTCCGGCAGTTCCATGTACTTTGAGCACTGCTGTACCGATTCCCTCAATTTTTACACCACTTGCATTGAGCACTTCACAGAGTTGGACTACCTCTGGCTCACGTGCAGCATTGATAATAGTCGTCTCACCCTCTGCAAGTGCTGCGGCCATAACAATATTGGCTGTTCCTGTCACCGTGATTTTATCAAAGATAATTTCACAGCCTTTGAGTCCTTTTGGTGCTCGCGCTTCAATATAACCTGCTTTGATTGATATCTCTGCACCCATCTGCTCGAGTGCTTTGAGGTGCAGATCGATTGGGCGCTGTCCTATGGCACAGCCTCCTGGAAGTGATACCTCACAGTGTCCAAAACGTGCTAGAATCGGACCTAAAACAAGGATGGAAGCACGCATTGTTTTTACAATGTCATATGTTGCTTTTGTTTCGTTCATCGAAGCAGTGTCCACCACGACTTTATCATCATGAAAATCACAAGATGCTCCAAGATTTGTGAGAAGTTTAAGAAGTGTCTTTATATCTGCAACATCTGGTAGATTTTTAATGATAACGCTGTTACGAGCCAAGATTGTCATTGCAATAAGCGGTAGCGATGCATTTTTTGCACCAGAGATTTTTATTGTTCCATTGAGGGCAGATTTGCCTTTGATTTTTAAGTAGTCCATATTTCTCTTTATTTTTGTTTCTCTAAAAAATTGCGTTATTATATCTTAAATTTGCTATACTACTGTTAATAATTAAGTAGGAAATAAGATGGGTTCGGCACTTGAGCGGCTAAAAAAAATAACAAATAAAATATCTTCGTATGAGCTGGCAAGAAAAGAGAATATAGCAGAGCTAAAAGAACTTTATAAAGAGATAGGTATCGATAAAAAAGTAGAGCATTTTGAAGAGCTTTTTGATTTTAAAGCTATCAATCTCTCAGGTGTTTCACTCCAAGAAGAGAATCTGGGTGAGATAAAAGAGGGAAAGTACCTGCAGGTTTTAGCAATATCGTACGATAAAGATGCAGCTGTAAAGAGTAAAAATGTTTCCTTGGCATACTTTGGAAGAGTCGAGAGTGTTGATGGAGTATTAAAAGAGAAGGTTGTGGAGTTTGTAATCAGGTACCGTTTTGAGAAGAGTTTTATCAACCTGGAACATTATCACGCTATGCTTGGAAATTTTAAAAACAAAGATGTCTAGGTTTTATTTTTTATTATGGGTTTCCTGGGCAGTTCGAGTAGTATTGTGCAGCCTTTTTCTAGCAGCATCTTTTGCACTTCTTTTGACACTCTTTATCTACATGAAACAGGGCTTCCCTCCTGTAGATGAAGAGATAATGGACGCACTTTTTGATGTTTGGAAGTTTTGGTTCGCCATTGCTTTAAATATGGCTGTTTTAATCGCACTTTTTCGAAGTGTGAAGTATCTTTTTAACCATCCTCACGCAGGGTATGTATTAAAGCTCAAAAAGTGTTTCAAAGAAGATAGTCATGAATACCTCGAAGTAATCGGTTATGGAGATTTGGTTAAAGTATGGCGGAAATGGTTTATGCTGCTCATTTGGCTTGTCGGGAGTTTAATGGTGCTTGCACTGCTGTTTACATATATCTTTAGCTTTTATGAGAGCCTTTTTGACTGGTTTAATATTTATGTTCTGTACGCTTTTATATTACTTGCAGGATATCTCTCTTTTATATTTTTAGGCAGTCGTTGCAAAAGTGTTAGGATCGTGAAGTGCTGATATTTTTAGATATTGAAACGACGGGATATGAAAAAGAAGATAAAATCTGCTCTTTAGGAGTGCTCTCTTTTGAAAATGAATCTTGTGTGAGCTCTTTGTATGAGCTTGTAAATGAAGGCAAAAAGATACCCCCAAAGGCTTCAGTCCTGCATAATATCACCAATGAGATGATTCAAGAGAAACCTGTGTTGCGTGAGAGTGAGATTTATAAGTATCTCCAAGCGCACAACAAAGAAGAAAACACACTAATCGTACATAATGCCGGTTTTGTTTTTCCCTATCTTGAAGATGCCGGTTTAAAATGGCATGGTAAAATTATAGATACACAAAAAGTTTTAAAGCATCATATCCCAGAGTGTGAATTTTTCAGTTTGGAATTTATACGCTATGAGTTAAAACTCTACAGAAAAGAAGAGCAGTATAAACAATTATGTGGAATTAAAGATGCTTTACTACCACATCATGCATTGAGTGATGCTCTTGTTATCAAGTTGCTTTTTGACTATCTTTTAGAAGAGTTAAGCCAAGGAGTGATGCAAGAGCTCAGTTTTAAAAATGTATTGCTTGAGAAGTTTCCTTTTGGAAAGTATGCCGGCAGGTATATTGAAGAGATAGCTATGAATGACAGAAGTTATCTGCTGTGGATGCTCTCTTTAGAGAGTTTGGATGATGATTTAGCGTACTCTTTGGAGTACTATTTACAAGGATAGAGATGAGAGTTGCTGTTGAGTGTCAATCACCGTTGTTACAAAAATCGTTAGAGCTCTTTTTGTCAAAATATTTGAGTGCTTCAAAGAAGTGTGACATTATTGTCAGAGATGAAGAGTGTTTGGGAGATAGTCGCTGTTTTTACATAGGCAGTGATGCAAATGCAGATCTTGTCAAACCATTTTCCAAGTCACAGCTTATTTTGGCCCTTGAAAAACGTTATGAAGAGCTTTATGGAAGCAGTGAAAAAGCAGAGGATGAAGCTATAAAAGAGGAGTACTTCGAAGAAGATGACTCTATGGACTTCTCAATCTTGGAAAAACGCATAGAGTTCCTGACACAGGAGTATCAGGCAAATATTTTACGAGCGGTAAAAGCATTCTATGAAAAATAATAAACAACTTACCAAAAAGATCATTGCCGGAAAATACAAAGGCAAAACACTAAAACTCCCTTCCAAAACAACGACACGAAGCTCAAAAGCGATTGTTCTGGAATCATTTTTTAATACACTGCAGTTTGATATTGTGGATGCAGTGTTTGTTGAGGTTTTTTCAGGTTCAGGTTCGATTGGTCTTGAAGCACTGAGCCGTGGAGCGAAGCAGATATATTTTATGGAGCGTGACAGAGATGCACTGGGAACGCTGAAAGAAAATATAGCACAAACTGACCCCTCTGCCTGTGAAGTCTTTGGTGGGGACAGTTTTGAAAATATCAACACTATCATAGAGAGACTCAAAAAAGCAAAAACAAAAGCCTATTTTTACATTGACCCGCCATTTAGCATACGCGCGGGGATGGAAGATATCTATGATAAAACTATAGATTTGATAGCATCACTGCCAGTTGAGAATGTTACAATGATTATCATTGAACATATGAGCGGACTTGATATTCCTCAAAAAATAGGCAGCTTTAGCATCAAAAAATCAAAAAAATTTGGAAATACGACACTTACGTACCTTATAGATGAAAATATGGAATAAATATTGCTGAATTCTTGCATAATGCAAGGATTTATTCAATGAAATATTTTTTAGGTTTACTACTATTTTTCGCATCACTTCATGCAACGAAAATCACGGATGTTTCGAACATCGTCGGCGTTCGGGAGAATCAGATTATTGGTTACTCTTTGGTTGTCGGTCTGAAAAAGACAGGAGATGGTACAACCTCAAAATTTACACTTCAATCAATTTCAAACATGTTAAAAGCGATGAATATCGATATGAATCCTATAGATATTAAATCGAAAAATGTTGCAGCAGTTGTGGTAACGGCAACGCTCAAACCTTTTGCAAGACAGGGTGATAAATTTGATGTAACGGTATCTTCCATTGGTGATGCAAAATCTTTAGAAGGTGGAACACTTTTGATGACACCGCTTAAAGGGGTAGATGGCAAGATCTATGCACTGGCACAAGGTCCGCTTAGTATTGGTGGGCTCAACCAAAGAGGTGCCGGAGCAGAAACACATCCAACGACAGGTATAGTCTTTAACGGTGGTTTTGTTGAGCGTGAGATAAATATCGACCTTTTTCATCAGCAGTATGCAACACTCTCCCTTAAAGAGTCTGGTTTTGAAAATGCAGTAGCTGTACAAAAGGCGATAAATGCATACTACAATACACAAGTGGCAGTAGCAATGGACTCACGAAGCATTAAGTTAAAACGCCCGCAAAACCGTTCAATGATTGAGTTTTTGGCAGAAGTGCAAAACATCGATATGAACTATAAACCTAAAAATAAAATCATCATCAATGAAAAAACTGGAACTATCGTTGCTGGGGTAGATATACAACTAAAACCGATTATCCTCACGCATGGGGATATCACGATTAAGATAGTTGAAGAAGATACGCTATCAAAACCAGAAGGTTCGATGGAAGTGGACAAAAACCTGGTAATTGGTATGAATGAGAATGAAATTTATACGAAAAGAGGCACAACTACTGTTGCTAACCTTGTGCGTTCACTTCAAAAACTAGGGGCAACGCCAAAAGATATCATCTCTATTTTAGAGGCGATGAAGAGTGCAGGGAGCATCTCTGCTGAGTTGAAGGTAATATAATGGACTATGGATTAAATGCTTTAAGTGCACAGGCACAATTAGTCACACAAAACAAAGATATCCCAAAGATCAATCCTCAGGCAGAGGATAAGGCACTGCGGGAGCAGACAGATGCTTTTGAAGCGATCATCATCAAAATGCTGATGGACAATGCGATGAAAGATGAGAAAGATCTTTTCTCATCTCAAAATGATCCGGGAGATAAAATATACAAATCGATGTATAGAGATGAGCTCTCAAAAGCAAGTGCGGGGAGTTTTGGTTTTTCACAGATGCTCTATGACTACTTGAGTCAGAGAAATTCGTGAAATAGGTTTAGAAAATCATAATTTTGTCGATATAACAGTATAGAGAAATTTCGCAAGAGATATGAAGGATAAAATATGATTTCAAATATAAGCAGTTCAGCTGTGAGCGGTACTTTTGCAAACAGTTTGAATGAAAACAAAGAGTTAAAACCAAATGCAAAGTTAACTGCATCGGAAGATGGCAGTAAAAACAGAATAGAAAAACTCAAAGAGGCTATCGAGTCAGGTGAATATAAAGTAGATTTATCTGCACTATCAGAGAAGATGGCGGACGAGTTACTTAAGTAAAATAAAATAATTATGGGGGTTTGCGATGCTTTCTCATCACTTACAAAATGCTTTAGAAGATTTAAGAGATCTTATTAAAATTACTGAATCAGATATAGAAGATATAAAAAAAGCAGAGCACAATCCCCAGTTTGACAGACTTTCATTAAAAGAAGAAAAACTGAAAGCTTTTGAGACAAAAAAAGCGATGATAGATTATGAAATCTCCAATCTTATGACATCAAATCCGGATGTAGCACTTCCAGACCTTTTAAGTGCCCAGCAACATCAACTTCTGGATGATTTAAAAGTTGAACTCTCAAAACTTCATGAGGTCAATAAAAAATATGCAAAACTGGTTTTGGTTGTCAGTAACCTATATAACAGCTTTTTAGAGAGACTGGTCCCGACAGAGATGCAAGGATATCAAAAAGTTGCATCAAAAGACTCTGCTATTATGGAAGTGAGAGTATAATATGGCATCAATTTTCAATACATTAAATATCGGTTACAGTGGATTAAATGCTGCACAGGTCGGTATCAATACAACTGGGCATAACATTTCCAATGCCGAAGTAGAAGGCTATACAAGACAGCGTGTTATTACATCAGCTGCAACACCTATCGCTATGCGACCAGGGCAGGTTGGTAACGGTACAGAGATTCAAGACATCAAGCGTGTATTTGATAATTTTGTATTTGACAGATACAACAGTATGTCATCTGATAAAGAGTACAGTGATTTTGAAACGCAGACACTAGAAGAGCTCTCAACATATTTTCCTGAGATTGACGGGGTAGGTGTCAAAGCAGACTTGGCAGAGTATTACAATATGTGGCAAACATTTGCAGATAATCCGGATAATGATGCCATTAAGGTTGCTCTTGCAAAACAGACAGAAACACTCTCTGCACATATAACACAAACTCAGGATCAGGTTTTAAGTCTGCAGATGCAGATTAATGACCAACTTGCAGTAAATATCGAAGAGGTTAACTCTCTTGCAAAACAGCTTGCTGATTTAAATATTGCTATAGATGTTGCAGAATCTGGTGGTATGTACACAGCAAATGATTTACGTGACCAGAGAAATGTAATTGAGCGAAGCCTCTCAAGACTTATAGGTGCGGAAGTAAATCAAGGACAACTAGAGTCCAATATACAGATCGATAGCAACTCAAACACAAGAACAGGAAGTTATACTTTAAGTGTGAATGGATTTAATATTGTCGATGGCAACTCCTATCATCCTTTAAAATTGACAAAAGATGACAATGAGTATGGTTTTTACAGTCTCTACTATGAAAGACAGGATGGTACGCTCATTCCATTTGAAGAGAAAGTGACAAACGGAAGAGTTGGTGCGATTTTTGACTTGCGTGGTGGATCAATCGATACAACAAGTGGTATGCCAACTGATGGTGTATTACAAAAAGTCGTAACGGATTTGGATGCATTCGCGCAGGGTTTGATTGAGAGTACGAACAATCTGTATGCAGAGAGTGCAACGACAAAGATGGAGTCAAATATTTTAACTGATATTGGAGCGACAAGTTCCATTGTTCATTCACCTTTGAATGTAAATCCGGGTACTTTTAATATCATTGTTTATGATATTGACGGTAATGAAGTGGCCACGAGACAAATCAATATCGACCATGCCACATCGATGTCAGGTGCAGCAGGCTCAAACTCCATAGAAGGGCAAATACTTGCCACTGTAGATGATAATGGTGACTCCAATGCCAACAATGATATTGATGATTTTATAACGTTTAATTTTCAGACTGCAGCAAACGGTGAATTGCGTCTAGAGTTGGGATTGGATCCACAGTCTGAATCTATGGGGTACACATTCGCCATCAAAGATGAACTGCCAGACGGTAAATTTTCATCTGGCAGTAATTTTGCAGGAGCACTGGGACTTGGAAGATTTTTTGATGGAGATAGTGCACGTAATATCAAACTCAATTCAGAGTTGAGCGATAATCCGACAAAAATTCATGCAGGTTTCTCTTCTGCAGCAGGTGATAACAGAGTTGCACTCAATATGGTACAGCAACAGTTTGAGTCATATAAATTCCAAGTTGGTAATGAAGAGTATGATACCACCATGTATGGTATGTTTGATATCACTGCAACCTATGTAGGTACTGCTACAAATGCAGCAATAACAAGAAATGAAACAGTGACGACACAGTTTAACTCAACAGAGATGGAGTATTTTTCTGTTTCAAAAGTAAGTATCGATGAAGAGATGACAAATCTCATAAAATATCAAACATCTTATGGTGCAGCTGCAAAGATTATTACAACAGTTGACCAGATGATGCAGACACTTCTTGGAATCAAGCAGTAAAGTGTTCCCAAAAGTCAGTGTAGTTTTACTTTTTAGTATCTTTTTCTTCGCTTTCTTTGGCTCTTTTCTCTATACAACAAGTCCCTACACACTTGATAGTCATGCTATTTTAGTCGGACCTTCATCAATGCATCTTTTAGGTACAGACAGACTTGGACGTGATATCTTAGCACGTTTGATTGAGGGTGGAAAAGTATCCTTGATTATAGGTGTTGGAAGTGCACTCATAGCCTCTTTTATAGGACTGATTCTGGGCTCAATTGCCGGATATTATCGAGGAGTTGTTGATAAGTCATTTATCATCATTGTTGATCTGTTTTTAACCTTTCCTACTTTCTTTTTACTTTTAGCCCTTGTTTCTTATGTCAATGCTTCGACATTTGTGCTCATTATTATCATCTCAGTTACCGGATGGATGACAACAGCACGTTTGATTCGTTCTGAGAGTTTTAAAATCACTTCGCAGCCATACATTAAGATACTTAACATCGCAAAAGTTAAAAAAAGCAAGATACTTTTAAAATATTATGCACCGATTTTAGCCCCGATTTTCTTTGTCAGTTTTACTTTTGGTGTTGGGGGTGCTATACTTGCAGAATCAGGTTTGAGTTTCTTAGGCTTAGGTATTGTTGCACCGCAGATGAGTTGGGGTACGATTCTCAGTGGTGGAAAAGATGTCATAGAGATTGCATGGTGGGTAAGCTTTTTCCCGGGTCTTTTGATATTCTTAGTGACTTTTTCTCTGATAAATATCTCAAACTACCTGCAGCAGTTAACAAACCAAAAAGAGATAGGCTCTTAAAGGAGAAGATATGCCAAAGAGGCAATTAGGTTATTTTTTTATTGTAACAGCCAGCGTGATTATTGTCTTGGCAGGGGTAAAGTTTGCTGCAAGTATCATTGTTCCTTTTTTACTTTCACTCTTTATTGCTATCATTCTCTCCCCATTATATAATTTTTTTAAATCAAAAGGTTTGCCAGATATTCTCTCAATTGTTATTGTTATGAGCATTTTTCTGCTTTTACTGGCTTTTATCGCAAAGCTTATAGGAACATCCGTTCATGATTTTAGTGCGAATATCGATCACTATTCATCGAAACTCATTATCTATTATCAGTTTTTATCAAAGTTTGCAGGAAATTTTGGAGTTGAGATACCTGTCAGTGAGATAAAAACAATGTTTGATTCCAAACAGATTATGCATTTTTTCACATCTATTATTGAAGGGCTTGGTTCAATATTTACCAATGGCTTTGTAGTGATTCTAACTGTTGTTTTTATGCTGTTGGAATCAAAGCATTTTACGGACAAGATTCGCTTTGCAGATGGTGATAGAGAGACGATAGAACATATCAATCAAATTTTTACACAGATAAAAAGTTATATGGTTATCAAAGCGTTAATCTCACTACTCACCGGTTTTATTGTTTGGTTGTTTCTTACGTTCATTGGCACAGACTACGCTTTTTTATGGGGAGTATTGGCATTTTTATTTAACTTTATCCCAAACATCGGTTCCATCATCGCAGCAGTGCCGGCAGTACTTATTACTTTGGTACAGCTTGGAGGTTTGAGTGCTTTGATTGTGACTGTTTTTTATGTTGTTATCAATATTACTATAGGCTCTATCTTAGAGCCAAAAGTGATGGGAAAAGGGCTAGGTCTCTCAACACTGGTGGTCTTTTTATCTTTGATATTTTGGGGATGGCTTTTAGGCATTGTGGGAATGCTTCTCTCTATTCCACTTACTATCATGGCAAAAATCATCTTTGCAGCCAATGAAAATACAAAATGGCTTGCCGTACTTCTGGGAAGCGGGGAAAATCTAGCAGTAGAGACAAAATAGTATATCTATTTTTGCCGTTTTCTTTCACTGTTTGTAGCAGGTATTAAAAATTCCAAAGTACCTAGCTTTTTAATGACAATCTCTCCCTTATCTAAGAGTCTTTCTAATCTTTGCTTACTTGCATCATCAAAGAGTAGTGTAATATCTTCTTGCGTGAGAGGACGTTTGTCTAGAGTATTAAGTATCTCTTCTTCATTGTAGCTGGCATGGTTTGCTTCTGCATGTTGGCGTGAGGCTATGTGGATAGGTAGAGAGCTTGCAAACATATGAGAGAGCTCATGAAGCTCTTTATAGCTGATTCCCATTACAGGATAAGCCGGTGGTCTGTCTATCGTTCCAAGGTCTATTCTTGAAGCATTTATAGATAGGAGAACATTGTTGAGTTTTTCTACTTCTTCTTTTGTATCATTGAGCCCGTGAACGAAGAGTATCTCTATAAAGAGTTTGCCTCTGTACTCTTTTGAAAAAGCTTGTACTTTCTTTACAATATCTTCTATCTTAATACTTGCATGTGGTCTGTCTATCTTTTTAAAGACTTCAGGTGTTACAGCATCTAAAGAGAGCTTGACCTGGTCGAGTTTTAGAAGTGATTTGTAAACTTTTTCATCGATGAGTGTTGCAGAGTTTGTCAGTATAAGTGTTTGGGTATCACCTTTTATTGCATCTATTGCATTGATAAGTTCATCAAGATAAGGGTAGAGTGTTGGTTCTCCATTAGCAGTGAGTGTTATAACATTTATCTTTTCATCGAGATGTTTTTGAAGTTCGTTGATGATTTCAGAGACGCTTACTGTCTCTTTTTGGCTTGCAACTGTTGCAGCAGGTGCAAGCTCACAGTAAAGACAGTCAAAATTACACTGTTTGTGTGAGGGAGAGAGGTCAATCCCAAGACTCATTCCAAAACGGCGTGAGTTTATGGGACCGAAGATTATCTTATTTTTTTCCACTGACTCTGTGACACTCGTCAATGAAATGTTTTGCATTCTCTACTGGAACATCAGGAAGTATTCCGTGACCGAGATTAAAGATATGACGTTTGCCTTGCATTGTCTCTTGGATAACTTCCACACACTGTGTAGTTGCCTCTTTTGAATAGAGTCGGCATGGTTCCATATTGCCTTGAAGAACGTACTTATCCCCTAAACGCTCTTTAGCAAATGCCATAGGTGTTGACCAGTCCACACCAAATACATCAAAGTTACCATAGACTTTATCTAAAAATGCAGGAATCCCTTTAGGGAACATGATAACAGGGATGTGTGGATACTTCTCTTTTAAATACTCTGCAATCTCTACCATGTATTTCCATGAGAATTCATCATATTTTCCAGGCTCAATTGCCGCTGCCCATGAGTCAAATATCTGGACAACATCGATGCCGGCTTGGATCTGTTTTTCCATATAGAGTTTAACAACATCAGTCACTTTTCTGAGTATCTTATGAAGCAGTTCCGGGTTTGAATACATCATCTTTTTACAGATGTTATATGTTTTCGTTCCTTGTCCTTCAATCATATATGTTGCAAGTGTCCATGGCGCACCTGTAAAGCCTATGAGTGCTTTATCATCTGCAAGGCGTTCTTTAATGAGTTTGATAGTATCATAAACATATGTCAGTTTGCTTGCAGCCTCTTCACCACCGATAAGTCTATTAAGATCATCCTCACTGGTAATCGGGTCAGCGAATTTAGGGCCTTCACCTTTTACGAAAGAGAGATCCATTCCCATTTCATCTGGAATAACCAGAATATCGCTAAACAAAATTGCCGCATCAACATCCAAGATATCAACAGGTTGGAGTGTTACTTCACAAGCCATTTCAGGGTTGTGGCAAAGATTTAAAAAGTCACCCGCTTTTGCACGTACTTCCATATACTCTGGCAGATAACGGCCAGCTTGTCTCATCATCCATACCGGAGTGTATGGTGTCTCTTTACCAAAACATGCATCTACAAATATTTTTCCCATTATTTTCCCTTAATGTTTGTGTCCAACTTTACTTAAAAAGTATAAACCGACAGCAACAGCTGTAATTGAAAGTGCCAGATAGAGTAGCTCGAGTGGAGTATTGTAACTAGCAAGTCCGACTTTTTTGAAAAAACCAACAACTAAAACCATTACGATTACTTTGGATATTTTGTCTTTGAGTTGGTCTAGTGAGTGAATGGAGAGGATTTTATTTTCTCGCTCCTCATCCTCACGTGCAGCATCAATGTCTGAAATAAAAAGCTCATAAAGACCAAATGAGAACAGCAACATTACAACACCGATAAGATAGAGATCCACAGCTCCAATGATACCACCAACTACAAGCTCATGAAAATGTTCAGGGTGATGATGGTTTACGTAGGTATTTAAAACAAGTTTGAGCGTGTCATAGATATCAAATGATGCTACGATGAAAAGTATTACAGCACCAACAAGACCGAAAATAACAGCCATAAGAACCATAAAGCGTGAGCCCCACAGTCCTCCCTCAAAGATTCTCTCTAACATTTTAACCTTCCATTTCTACCCATTTTTGGGCAATTCTTACTGCATTTGTTGCAGCGCCGACACGAAGATTGTCTGCGACGACAAACATATGAAGTATATTGTTGGCATAGACATCTTCACGGATACGTCCAACATAAGTCTCATTCTTATCAACACAATCTTTTGGCATAGGGTAGAGTGCTTGTGATGGATCATCAACGACAACAATATTTGGCGCTTGAGATAAAATCTCACGAGCCTCATTTGCACTCACTTCAGAATCAAAAGTTAGTGTCAGCGCTTCAGAGTGTCCACGAAGAACTGGTACGCGTACACAAGTTGCACTTAGAGCTATCTCTTTATGCATGATTTTTGTTGTCTCATTGACCATCTTCATCTCTTCTTTTGTGAAACCGTTTTCCAGAAACACATCAATTTGAGGAATGACATTGAGTGCAATCTGCTGGTTAAATGCTTTAACTTCTGCTTCATCAAGTTTAAATGCAAAGAATGCCTGCATTTGATGGACAAGCTCTTCCATAGCAGATTTACCGGCACCACTTGTTGCCTGATATGTTGCAACATCAACACGAACAAGGTCATATGCATCATCAAGAGGTTTGAGTGCTTGGACCATCTGAATAGTTGAACAGTTAGGGTTTGCAATAATTCCTGTCTCACGCCATTTAGCTATATCTTCAGGATTGACTTCCGGCACAACCAAAGGTACATCTTCTTGCATTCTAAAGTGAGAAGTATTGTCAATAACAACTGCTCCAGCTTTTACAGCAGCAGGTGCAAATTCCGCACTGACACTACCACCGGCAGAGAAAATTGCAATCTCTACATCTTCCTGCTCAAAGATATCATTTGTAAGTTCAAGTATTGTTAACTCTTCACCGTTAAAGTCTATTTTTTTCCCGGCACTGCGTGAGGATGCTAACGGAACTAACTTGTTTAAAGGGAAGTCTATCTCTTCTAAAATTCTAAGGACCTCTTCTCCAACTGCTCCATTTGCACCGACAACTGCTACATTATAGTTTTTCAATTTTTTCTCCTATGCTTATTTTCTAATATCTAAATAGAGTTCATCTTTTTGAATCTCTTGATCTTCACTCAGTATTACAGCTCGCTCAACTACAGAAATGAGCTCTCGTATGTTTCCGGGCCAGTTGTAATCAAGCAGTTCGCTTTGTGCCTCTTTTGAAAAGCTTTTTTCTTCAAAGCCATACTTTTTACAGTTTTCTTTGCATACAGCCTCTGCAATCTGCAGTATCTCATCACGTCTCTCACGCAGAGGCGGGATCGAGAGCGGAATAGTATTGAGCCGATAGTACAAATCTTCTCGAAACTCACCATTTTTTATCTTCTCATGAAGATTTGCATTTGTTGCTGAGATAACACGAATGTCTATCTTAATTGCTTTAGATGAGCCAAGACGTCGTATCTCTTTTTCCTGTAGTGCTCGCAGCAGTTTTGCCTGAACACCATAAGGCATCTCACCTATCTCATCTAAAAAGAGCGTTCCTCCGTTAGCAAGCTCGAATTGTCCGGCTTTAGCTTCTGTTGCATCGGTAAAAGCACCTTTTTCAAAGCCAAAGAGCTCACTCTCTATAAGATTGTCAGGCAATGCTGCCATGTTGATAGCGACAAAAGGCTTCTTTGTACGGGGTGAATTTTTATGGATATACGAGGCAAATACCTCTTTTCCTACACCACTCTCTCCAAGAAGCAGTATGCTTGCATCTGTCTTACTTGCTTTTTGAGCAATAGTGAGAGCCTGTTGTAGTGCTTCTGATGAACCAAGAAACTCATCTGTACTTTTGTTACTCTGCTTCTTTGCACTCTTTTTTACTTTTTGGACTTTTTCTTCTCTTTGAATTGCTGCAATTAGTGCATCAATGTCAAAGGGTTTGAGTAAAAAATCTTTCACACCAAGCTGAATAGATTCTATGGCTCGAGTAAGTGTTGCATTACCGGTCATGATGATGACTTCAAAACGCCCGTTTAACTCTTTTACAAATTCAATACCATCCATCTTTGGCATATTGATATCTGTAATGACCAAATCAAAACTCTCATCAAGCTTTTTAAGGGCATCTACGGCATTTTTAAATGTCACAACCTCAAACTCTTTATAATCACCCATAGCAATCTCAAGAGATTTTCTCATATTAATATCATCTTCGACTATGGCAATCTTCACAAAAAGTCCTATTACTCAGCTATTTTAAAGGGGCAATTTTAACAGAATTATCATTAAAATCGACTTTGAAACATTTTGAGGGTAGTGTGAGTATTGTAGATGAGTCATTTACACCATTGAGTGTCTCTTCACGATGCTTGACACTCAGACCTATTTTATAAAGAAACTCTATAAATTCATCTTGATTGGCAAGTAGGATTTCTTTTAAATTTTCTGATTTTTGAGGGTCTAAGATTAAAGTGTCATAGGGTTTGCCTGTACACTTTTTCATCGCTTTTGAAATATAAAGTGTCTCATTGTAAAGAGTTGCATTTTTAACGGAGTATCTATAGGAGATGATGTATTCATCCGCAAAAATTGCAGATGAATAGAGTAGTAGGAAGATTATTGAGGAAATTGAGCGCGTGAAAGAGTAATCTCCATCTCTACTTCGCATAATCCCTCTTTAAAAGTCGTTTCAACGATATTTGCATTTCTCACCATTGCTTGAACGGATGTTCTAACAGTTGAACGTTTTACCATCATGTTTTTGATGAGATCTTGACCATCGATACGAACACCTTTTACTTTTTCAGCGATAAGTCTGTAAGCATCAGCAACAGCTGCACGTTTAGCAAGCGCATAAGCCTGTGCAGGTGAAGAAGTGTTTACCGGTGCCACCCCTTGACCTACAACACTGATAAGAAGGTCATGCTGTACATCAAGAACATCTTCTTTTTTAGGAACAGGTTTCTCTTCTACTTTTGGTTTTGCAATCTCAATAGGCTTTGAAATTTCAACAGGATTGATAACTTCTACTTTTTGTACCTCTGCTGGTTTACTGCAGCTTCCTGTTGGGCATACTACAGTTACATTTGAAGGAGTTACATTTGAAGGTGCTGGAGCTACTTGTGTTACTGTCGCATCTTCTTTTTTATCAGCTGCAAATGATGCAACACTTAGAAGTGCTGCTAATACTAAAGAGTATTTCATTGAATATCCTTGGTCTGGAGTGTGATACTCCCTTTTTTATTGTTAATTTTTAAGCAACTACTATTCCAACTCTAGTGTTGTTGGCTCGTCTGGTGTCTCATCCTCATCTTTTTCTTCTTTAGGACAACGAGAAATACTTACTACTTCATCACCTTTTACTATGTAAACACCAGAAGTGTTACGGCTTGATTTTGAGATGGTCTGCATATCAACGCGTATCATTTTTCCGGCTTTTGTAAGAGCCATCATATCCATTGTCTCATCTACCATTAGACAACCTACGATATGTTTACCAGTTTTAGGAGTCATTTTCATAGCAATTACACCGCTTCCTCCACGATTAGTTAGACGATACTCGCCAGCATCCGTACGTTTACCGATACCTTTTTCTGCAACGATTAATATCTCTTGCTCATCATTTGCTATGATGTTCGCATCAACGACTTCATCACCTGCATGTTTAAATTTGATACCACGTACACCACGAGTTGAACGACCTTGTTCACGTGTTTTTTCTATCTCAAACTTGATACACTGTGCAAGTTTTGTAACGATAAAGAGGTATTTGATTGACTGGTCTGCTATTTTTGCAGTGATAAGTTCATCATTCTCATCTAAAACGATAGCTCTTACACCATTACTTCTGATATTACTGAATTCACTTAAGTTTGTACGTTTGACAACACCATTTTTCGTAAAGAAGACAAGTGATTTCTCTTCACTAAAGTCAGTGGTAGGAATGATAGACTGGATCTTCTCATCAGCTACAAGATTGATGAGATTGACAACTGCTTTACCTTTTGCAGTTCTGCTTCCTTCTGGAATCTTGTAGACTTTTAACCAGTGAAGCTGTCCACGGTCTGTTACAAAGAGGAGAGTATCGTGTGTGTTACATGTAAAGAAGCTCTCAATAAAGTCATCTTCATAAGTGGTAACAGCAGTTTTTCCTTTCCCGCCACGTTTTTGTTTCTCATATGATGCAAGTGGCACACGTTTAATATAACCACGGTGTGTAATCGTTACAACCATAGGCTCATTTGGAATTAAGTCTTCGATATCAATATCATCATAATCATCTTCGATATCTGTTCTTCTTGGAGTAGTATACGTTTCAAGTACTTCATCAAACTCTTCACCGATAATTCCATGAAGTACCTCTTCACTTTTAAGGATTGATTCGAGATACTCAATGAGCTTCATTAATTCTGTAAGTTCATTTTCGATTTTTTCTATCTCTAAACCAGTTAGACGTCCAAGTCTCATAGCAACAATGCTTGCTGCTTGAATCTCGGAAAAGTCAAATTCACTTACAAGATTCTCTCTTGCAGCATCTTCATTCGTTGAAGCTTTGATAACACGGATAACATCATCAATGATATCGATCGCTTTTTTGAGACCCTCTAAAATGTGAGCACGTGCTTTTGCTTTTTCAAGGTCAAAAATTGTACGACGAATAATGATAGTTTTACGGTGGTTGATAAAATGTTTTAGGATATCAATCAGACCAAAGATTCTTGGCTCTTGATTTAATATAGATAGCATAATGATACCAAAGGTGACTTGCATAGCAGTCTGTTTAAAGAGGTTGTTTAGAACTATCTCACTCATTGCATCACGTTTAAGCTCAATGACTACACGCATACCATCACGGTCTGATTCATCACGGATTTCGCTTACACCTTCGATGAGTTTGTCTTTAACAAGGTTTGCTACATTCTCAATTAAACGAGCTTTATTTACCTGATAAGGAAGCTCATCAATAACGATGACCTCTTTTTTTGCTTTTTGTTCTATGTGTGTTTTTGCACGAACCTTGATACGCCCACGACCTGTCTCATACGCATCCATAATCCCTTTTTTACCAAAGATGATACCACCTGTTGGAAAGTCCGGTGCTTTAATATGTTCCATCAAATCTACCAAAGAGGCATCAGGGTCTGCAAGAAGTACTTTAAGACCATTCATAATCTCAGCAGGATTATGTGGGGGGATATTTGTTGCCATACCAACAGCAATACCACTTGAACCATTGATAAGAAGGTTTGGTACACGTGTCGGCATAACATCCGGTTCTTTGGTTGTAGCATCATAGTTGTCAATCATATTGACAGTATTTTTCTCTAAGTCTTTTAAAAGCTCACCAGCATACTTCGTCATACGTGCTTCTGTATAACGCATAGCAGCTGCAGAATCGCCGTCAACTGAACCGAAGTTTCCTTGTCCGTCAACAAGCTCCATTCTCATAGAGAAATCCTGTGCCATACGAACAAGTGCATCATAAACTGCAGTATCACCATGTGGGTGGTACTGACCAATAACATCACCAACTATACGTGCTGACTTCTTATACTTTGCACCGTGAGAGAGGTTGAGTTTGTCCATAGCATAAAGAATACGTCTGTGAACAGGTTTAAGCCCATCTCTAACATCAGGTAAAGCACGCCCAACAATAACACTCATTGAGTAGTCAAGGTAAGAGTTTTGAAGAGTCTCTTCTATATTAATAGTCTGTATATCATCGTTATTTAGCAAATCGCTCATTAAAACACCCTAGTATTTAAAAATAAAATTTATGCATAATATCTTATTAACCCTTAAGAAAATGTTTAAATGCATATTTTGAGAAAATTATACATAATTGTGATAAACAGAAGTTGCTTAAAAATTAATCAACATAATAATAATTTATCTGAACTTTTGTGTCATACTCCGTTTCGAAAAATATAAAATAAAAGGATTCACATGAAGAAATGGTTAATAGCATTACTACTTGCTTTACCAACATTTGTATTTGCTGAAGATACATTAGATACAGGGGATACTGCATGGATGATGATGTCTACTGCATTAGTATTACTTATGACACCGGCTGGACTTGCACTTTTCTATGCAGGTATGACAAGAAGTAAAAATGTTCTCAATACTTACGCTATGGTTTTTGGAGCATTTGTAATTGCATTTATTGTATGGATCGTTGCAGGTTATTCAATCGCATTTGGTACAGCTGAGTCTGCTGCTGTTCAAAACATTATTGGTGGATTTGGTAATGTTATGTTAGATGGTATTAAATGGACAGACTTAAGTGGAACGTATCCTATTTATGTATTTGTTGCATTCCAAGGTACATTTGCTGCTATTACTGTTGCTATTGCATCTGGATCTGTTATTGAGCGTATTAAGTTCTCTACTTGGTTGGTTTTCGTAGCTATCTGGGGACTTGTAGTATATGCTCCTATTGCTCACATGGTATGGGGAGGCGATGGTGCACTTCTTTTTGATGCCGGTGCTTTAGACTTCGCTGGTGGTACTGTTGTACATATGAATGGTGGTTTAGCTGGTTTAGTACTTGCAATCCTTGTTGGGAAACGTGCTGGTTATCCAAAATCTGCAATGAAACCGGCTACTGTTCTTTTAACTGCACTTGGTGCGGCTCTTTTATGGTTTGGTTGGTATGGATTTAATGCAGGATCTGCATTTGGTGCAAACGCAATCGCTGGTGTAGCTCTTCTTACTACTACTATTGCTGCTGCTGCAGCAGCTATTACATGGATGCTTGCTGAGTGGTTTGTTTACAAAAAACCAACTCTTTTAGGAATTGCTACTGGTGCGGTTTCTGGTCTTGTTGCTATTACTCCTGCTGCTGGTTTTGTGAGTGTTGGTGGTGCATTTATCGTTGGTATCGTTGGAACACTTTTCGCATTCTGGGGTGTTACAGTACTTAAAAAGAAACTTGGTTATGATGATTCTCTTGATGCATTTGGTGTTCACTTCTTAGCTGGTCTTTTTGGTGCGCTTGCAACTGGTCTTTTAGCACTAAAAGACAATGATTTACTATGGGATGGTCCACTTAAAGAGTCTGGTGACAGAATGGGACAATTCCTGGTTCAAGTTGAATCAGTTGTAGTAGTTGGACTTTTCACACTTATCGGTACAGTTGTAGTTTACTATATCGCAACAGCACTTACAGGTGGAAGCCGTGTTGATGAAGATAGTGAATCTATGGGGCTTGACGAATCAGTTCACGGTGAAAAATATATAAACAACTAATCTCTTTTGAGGTTAGTCTATTGATTTTGTAATCAAATATGGTTACAATTTAGACAACAATTAAACTTTTTGGAGCAATAATAATGAAAAAAGTAGAAGCGGTTATTAAACCATTCAAATTAGAAGATGTAAAAGATGCACTTGCAGAGATCGGTATTGACGGTATGACAGTAAGCGAAGTTAAAGGTTACGGTCGTCAAAAAGGACATAGTGAACTTTATCGTGGTGCTGAGTATGTAGTTGATTTTTTACCAAAAATCAAAATGGAGATGGTTGTTGCTGAAGATATGGTTGAACAAGTTACTGCTACAATCGTAGAAGCTGCAAGAACTGGAAAAATCGGTGATGGTAAAATTTTCGTTAGTGATATTGAAAAAATCATCAGAATCCGTACTGGTGAAACTGACGGAGAAGCTATTTAGTTTCATTCTTTCACATTTGCATATGCATTTTGCATATGCACCTTCTTTAAATCCCCAATTTTATTTTTAACATATAATTATTTTGATAGACTCAGCTTTTAAGTTCAATTTAAAAGGTTTATAATGTCTGAAGCTGATTTTAAATACATCATAGATACATTTTTTGCTCTATTTGCAATGGTACTTATTATTTTTATGGTCCCTGGTTTTGCTATGCTTGAAGCTGGTCTTGTTAGGACAAAAAATGTATCTTCTGTATTAACTGTTAATACTATGATATATGCTGTTGCATCAATGGCGTTTTTACTTGTTGGGTATTCACTCGCATTTGGTTCATGGGAGAACTCGTCTATGAGTATCTGGGCTGCATTTTTGTTCCAGATGGCATTTGTCGGTAAAACGATTAATATTATGAGTGGAGGAGTGAGTGAGCGTGTCAAGATTATTCCATTAATGATTTTTACTATTGTTATGGGTGCTGTACTTTATCCTCTTGTAGTAAATATCTCTTGGGGTACAGATATGATTTCTGGAACGTTCTTTGATATTGATATGTATGACTTGGCAGGGTCAACTGTTATCCACTCAACAGGTGGCTGGGCTCTTTTAGCTGCAATTTTAATCATGGGACCACGTAAGGGGCGCTATAAAGATGGAAAGATAAAAGTAGTTCCTGCATCTAATATTCCACTTGTGGTGCTTGGTGCATTGCTGCTTTGGATAGGCTGGTTTGGATTTAACGGTGGAAGTGTCGGTTCAATTTCTAGTGTTGAGAATGCTGATGCTGTAGCAAAAACTATAATGAATACAAATACAGCAGGACTTGCAGGTGCTATCATAGCCGCTGTCATTATGTATGCAAGATATAAATTGCTTGATATCACGATGATACTCAATGGTGCACTTGGTGGACTTGTTGCAATTACAGCAGGACCAGATCTGTATGATATGTATACACCGATACTCATTGGTGCAATTGGTGGAGCATTGGTTGTATTTGCTGTTCCTATGTTTGATAAACTTGAGCTTGATGATCCTGTTGGAGCACTTTCTGTACACCTTGTCAATGGTATCTGGGGAACTCTGGCTGTAGGAGTTTTTGTTGAAGATATCTCCATTATGGCACAACTTAAAGGGATAGTTGTTATTGGAGTTTTTGCTTTTGTGAGTTCTTATATTGTTATTTTTATCATTAACAAAATTGTACCTTTTAGAGCTGATGATGATGCTCAAGTTGAAGGGCTTGATGTAAATGAAGTAGGTGTTGAGGCATACCCAGAATTTAAACGTGCTATTTAACACAACTGTAACAGAGATTTCGATACTATTTGCCTTATGACAAAACATTCGAAATCTCTGCTTCTCTCGATTTTAATCCACTCTATGCTGTTAGGAGGGATTTTTTATGCATATAATGAAGTATCATCATTTATAGGAGATAAAAAAGAAAAAAGAGTCTGTATTAAGCTAGGCTCTATTCAGAGTATTGCAACACAGACACAAGAGAGCAAAAAAGAAGAAAAAAAAGTAGAGAAAGTAAAAAAAACTGTTAAAAAAACTCCTCAAAAAAAGCCTCCAAAACAAAAAGTAAAAAAGAAACCACTACCTAAAAAAGTCATCCCGCTTCAAAAGAAAAAAGAGGTAATAAAACCACCTCAAGAGATTGAAAAAGTAGAAGAAGAACAGCTTGTAAAAGAAGATGTTATTATTGAACAGGATGAATGTCCTGCACAGCAACAAAAAAGTCAATCAAAAAATAAAATTATAGAAGCACAACAGCAAAACAGACAAATAGAGTCTTCCAAAGATAGATATATGAACAGACATCTCGCAGAGATAGCACAACTCTTACAAGAGAATCTCTACTATCCAAGACGTGCCAGAAAACGTGGCATAGAAGGTAAGGTAGTTGTGAAGTTTACCCTCACGCAAGATGCAGAGGTCATTAACAGTAAGATACTCTCTTCATCAGACGAGATTCTTTCACGTGGTGCATTAAGGACTCTTGAAAACCTCTCAGGAGAATTTCCAAAACCAGATGAAGAGCTGACTTTGACAGTTCCTATCAGCTACTCTTTACATTAGTTGAAAAAGTCAAAAAACTTACTAATCCAATGTTTTTTTGTTTCATCTTTTTTTCTCTTTTTTGTATATATGTTTCGAAGTCATTTTCTCTACGTGTTCACGTTTTCATATTCGCTTGGTTTACCACTAATTCCAGCCCACACAGGCTTGTCTGCAAATAGTGTTGTAGATGAGATCAGTAGTGTTGAAAGTGTAAGTAAACTCAAAGTTTTGTGCATAGTAAAACCTTTGATATTTTTTCACATTATATCATAGCTACAATAAGTATCTTTTAATCAATCAATAGGCTTGAAGTACTCTTTGGCAGAACCACATCCAGGGCATTTCCAATCATCCGGTAGATCTTCCTAAGTTCAAATCATAAATGCAATTTTCTTGAAGAAGCGATAAGAAGTGTAGATACGCATCAACTTGGCCACCCGTACGCATTAACACTTGGCCACTTGAGTGCTAAAAAATATTCTTACGACATTGTAGCATAGGGTGGCCAAATAAATTACTGATTTGCAAGTA